>JBAZPO010000005.1 GCA_041648175.1 Desulfobaccales bacterium
GCGCTTGCACGCGGGTTTAGGCCGGGTATATGGCGAGGGTACCTCGGCAATGTCCCGGCACATGTGCCGGGTTTGCCCGTCCATTCGGCCCGCGCCCGGCCATTTTCAGCGATTTTTGAGGTAGTTTGGAGGGACTAAAAGCCATTTTTAAACCGTTTTTCTCTGTCATCATGAACGAAGCGCAGGCTCTTATAGTGATTGCCAAAAGAGTTTCTTGCAAAATTACCGGACCTTATGTGGTCGCAAGCTTTAGCCTTGTATTGAGAAATTCGTCGGTAGCACAGGCTTTCCAGCCTGTGCTTATGTCATATAGCAGTTGCTAAAAATTCTTTCTGATTGCTGGATTTCTAAATCCCCCTAAATCCCCCTTTTTCAAAGGGGGACTTTTAAAGCAATTCCGCTAAGTTCCCCCCTTTGGAAAAGGGGGGTTAGGGGGGATTTAGCTTCTTAGACGATGTACCTTAAAGGAAAAAACTTTTGGCAAACGCTATATATACGGTTTCGACCGTAAAGAGACTTTTGCAAGAGGCTCAAAAGTTTTTTCTTATTAACCCCTCACCCTACCCTCTCCCACAAGGGGAGAGGAGAATTAGAGGAAAAAACTTTTGGCAAACGCTATAGGTCAGTTTGCAGTAACCTTTTTGTACCATAGCCACATAGCCTTTCGTTTACCCTACTCCCATCCGGCCGGGTAACGGGCGCCTCACTCTCCGGAGACCCTGTGCTGCCGATACCGACCCTTGAGACGAATGATCCACTTGGTAAATTCCACAATCGGAAGAATAGTCAGGGCTAATCCCACGGCGATGATCCAGTCCCTCAGGTTGAGGGGGTAGGTATGGAAGAGCGTCGCCAGGGGGGGCCAGTAGACGACCGCGGCCAGCATACTGGAAGAGAGGATCACGCTGATGAGCAGCAGGCGGTTGGTAAAAACCCCCACCGTGAAAAGGGAGTAAAAGTCTGAACGGCAATTGAAGGCGTTCACCTGTTCCGCCAGGATCAGGGTGACGAACACCATGGTCTGAGCCTGGGACAAAATCTGGTCTGGCTGCCCCAACCGGTTTGGATCATAGAGTACGTAATAGGCAAAGAGTGGGAGAAGAATCAGGGTCAGATAGATCGAGATTACCGCCAAAAGTGCGATGACGGGGCGGGTGAAGACGCCCTCTGCCGGCGGCCTCGGGGGCCGTGACATAATGTCCGGGGCCTTGGGGTCGACCCCCAAGGCAAAAGCGGGGAGTCCGTCGGAGTCGAGGTTCACCCAGAGAATTTGTAACGCCAGGAGGGGCAGAGGCAAGCCGATAAAAATGGCGCAGGTGAGCATTAATATTTCAGCTATGTTGCAACTCAATAAAAAGACCAAATACTTTTTAATGTTGTCGAAGATGGCCCGGCCTTCCTCCACTGCGGCTACCAGGGTGGCGAAGTTGTCGTCCGCCAGAATCATGGCCGCGGTCTCTTTGGTGACCTCGGTGCCGGTGATCCCCATGGCCACGCCGATATCGGCGCGCTTTAAGGCCGGGGCGTCGTTGACCCCGTCCCCGGTCATGGCCACCACTTCGCCCTGCTCCTTGAGGATATCCACCAGGCGCAGCTTATGTTCCGGGGCCACCCGGGCGAAGACTCGGACCGTTTTCAGGGCTTTTTTAAGCTCCGGGTCGCTCATGTTGTTGATTTCAGGTCCGGTCAGAACCGCTCGCGATCCCATTTTTTTAGTAATCAGCCCAACCTCAAGGGCAATGGCGAAGGCGGTGTCAGGGTGGTCCCCGGTAACCATAATGACCCGGATGCCCGCCCGGTGGCACTGGGCCACGGCCTGACGGGCTTCCGGCCGGGCCGGGTCGATCATCCCCACCAGCCCCACCCAGACCAATTCCTCTGAAACGTCATCGGCTTCGAGGTTGGGGACCTCGGGAAAACGCCGGTAGGCCAGGCCCAAAACCCGCAAGGCTTCGTGGGCCATGGAGGCCGCCTGCTCCATAACGGCCTCCCGGCGGGTAGCGTCAAGGGGTTGCTCTCCTATGGCAGTCAGCAGCTTTGAAGCCCGTGGCAGCAATCTTTCCGGCGCCCCCTTGACGCACATCAGAACCCGGCCCCCCTCCTGGTGAAAGGTGCACATATACTTGGCTTCCGAAGTGAAGGGAATCTCCGCCACCCGGGGAAGCTCCGTAAGAAGCCCCTCGAGGGTGATCCCTGCCTTTTGGCCAAACACTATGAGCGCCCCTTCAGTGGGGTCGCCCCGCACCGTCCAGTTGCCGTCAATCTCTTCAAGCGCCGCGTCATTGCACAGTATGGCGAGCCGGCCCGCCCAGACCAGCACCGGATGATCCCCAGAATTAATCTCGGCGCCGCCGGCTTGAAACGACCCCGCCGGCTCATACCCGGAGCCTGTCACCTCAATAGTCTCGCCATCCAGAAAGAGACGCCGGACCGTCATTTCGTTCTTGGTCAGGGTGCCGGTCTTATCGGTGCAGATCACGGTGGTGCAACCCATGGTCTCCACGGCGGGCAGGCGCTTGACAATGGCATTCCGCCGGGCCATGCGGGTGGTGCCGATGGCCAGGGCTCCGGTAACTACTGCCGGCAGCGACTCCGGCACCGCGGCCACCGCCAGGCTGATACCCCAGATGAGCATCTCCAGCCAGTCATGGCCCCGGAAGACCCCCAAAAGAGAGGCGCCCACCGCCACCCCCAAGCAGATAATCCCCAAGACCCGACCTATGGTGGCCATCCGGGCTTCCAAGGGGGTGTGCTTCTCGGCCACTTCTTCCAGCATCCGGGCGATCTTGCCGAACTCGGTGGCCATGCCGGTGGCGGTAACCACAGCCCGGCCCCGGCCGTAAGTGATCACCGTGCCACCGAAGACCATACACTTCCGGTCGGCTAAGGCAACTTCGGGGTCGGCCACAGGAGCCAAATTCTTGCCCGCTGCGGTGGACTCTCCGGTTAAAAGCGCCTCGTCCGCCTTCAGGTTGATTTCTTCCAGCAAGCGGGCATCCGCGGCCACGCGATCACCGGTGTGCAAAACCAGCACATCACCGGGCACCACTTCCCGGGCGTGGATTTGCCGCTCCCGGCCCTCCCGAATCACGACGGCTACCGGCGCCGCCAATTTGGCCAGGGCCGCCGCGGCCTTTTCCGCCCGGTATTCCTGGAAGAAACCCAGCACCACGCAGGCCAGCACAATGACCAGAATTACCCAGGCATCCAGGCGCTCCCCCAACGCAAAAGAGATGGCCGCGGCTATAAGCAGGATGAGGATTAAAATGTTGGCAAACTGGTGCAGGAAAATGCGGAAGGCAGAGATTTTCTTACCCGCGGCCAGCTCGTTGGGACCATAAAGTTCCAGGCGTTCTTGGGCCGCAGGGTCACTCAATCCCGGGAGACCAGTCTCGAGAGCTTCCAGCGCCCGCTCTGGGACCATGGTATGGAAAGGCATTTCAACAACTTCCGTCATGATTCCACCTGCATAGGAACCGGACCACGCCTACACTCGCCGGGTGCTTTGCTTGCCACCGTAACCTGACCTGAGACTTTGGCAGTATTGAGTTTTAGGGGTATTATAGCGCTTGTCAAAAGAGCTTCTTGCAAGATTGCCGGACATTATGTAGTCGCAGACTTTAGCCTACATGAGCACAGGCTGGAAAGCCTGTGCTACCGGGGTTCTCAGGCTCTCCTGTGCAGGTCGAACCGCACCGGCCGGTCGCCGCAAACCTCCCGGGCTATCTCCTGCAACAGGTGTAATTCTTTGGGAGTGTGA
Source organism: Desulfobaccales bacterium (assembly GCA_041648175.1). NCBI lineage: Bacteria > Pseudomonadati > Thermodesulfobacteriota > Desulfobaccia > Desulfobaccales > Desulfobaccales bacterium. The sequence continues at coordinate 3,761 of JBAZPO010000005.1, forward strand.
ATGATTCCGGATACCACCAGGGCATCTTCTTCCGGGAAGACTTGCAGAGTGGGCACCAGCACCCGTGGGTCTGTGGCGATACGGGCTTTCAGACGATAGCCCAGGGTCGCCAGCGCCAGTCTGGCCTTGGCCTCGGGTGTGGCCAAATGGTCCTTGGCAGCCAAATTCTCCACCAGGATGTCCACCACCTGGTCATGGGTGAGACTGGCCGTGTTCAAGGACAGGTCATAGACATCCTCGGCATCCCAATCGCTGCCGTAGTTGGCCTTGATGTAGCAGGCCCGCTCGCCGTCTATCTGGGCAATGAGCCGGGTTGCGGCTTCTCGGGTCAAACGCTCCCGAGCCATGATCTCTTGTAGGCGCGCCTCTAGCGGAGCAATCAGCCGCACCCTCAGACAAAAGGGCACCTCCTGGAGCAAAAACGAGCCACCTCGGCCAATAATCACCACATTATCGCCAACAGCATATTCCAAAATCAGGTGCTCAATCTGAGACACATAACCCCGATATTGCCAGTCATGGCGTTCCCACAGGGTGGGACAGACTTCGTCCACTTCTTTGGCAATCCGCGCCCAGCGCGGCCCAGCCTGTTCCAGATCCTGAAACAAGCGCTCTTTGTCCACAAACTGGTATCCCAATCGATCCGCCACCTTGCGACCAATCTCCCGGCCGCCGCTGCCGTATTCCCGGGAAATAGCCAAGATTGCCATGGTTGCTTACCCCTTATCCGACCGCACCGGGCGGACTGCCATTTCCTGATCCCTGCGAAACATCAACCTGATCCAGAGCTTGCCTGCCACGATCACTCCCACCGCGAACACCGCCTCCATGGAGTATAAGAACCATTTGGGAGGTGCGAGCCAACGGATCATGGCGGGGTCGGTGAAGATCATTTCCCCGGCCACCTTGCCCAGCACCGCGGCCCCGATATAAATGATGATGGGGTAGCGGTCCATGAGCATGGACAGCAAGTTGCTGGTAAAGACTACGAAGGGTATCGACAGGGCCAGTCCAAAGATGAGAAGAAACAGATTGCCGTGGGACGCCCCGGCCACGGCCAGGACGTTGTCAGTGCTCATGGTGATGTCGGCCACCACGATGAGCCACATGGCTTGCAGCAAGGTCTTGGCCTCCCTGTCTGCTTGCTCCGGCGCACCTTCAATGAATAATTTAATCGCTATCCAGGTAATAAGTACGCCGCCCGCCAGCTTAATAAACTGAATCTCCAGCACCTGGGCCACAAAAAAAGTGAGGACCACCCGGAGCAGCACCGCCGCGCCGCTGCCCAGCATGATCCCCCATCGCCTTTGCCGGCGGGGCAGAGAGCGGACCGCCATGGCAATGACCACGGCATTATCCCCCGCCAGGATGAGGTCAATGATGATGATATTGATAATGCCCAAGAAAAAGGCCCAATTCAGGGTTTCCTGGGTCCAGGCAAGCAGGTCCATAGGATTATTCCTGTAGAGCGATTTCGCATGAAGCCGGGATACCGATGCCAGGCCGTGCCCGCACCGCCATCCTTAGATTAAAGGGAGAGAGGATTCCGCTTGCATCCGCATGTTTCAGGTCTTACTTTTTATTCATTATGGCATAAACCAAATTAATGCTCCAGAATAAGTGATGCAAGGAGAGCCCATGGATTATAAAGCTGCCGCCGCCCAACTGAAAGAAAGCCTGCGCCTCAAGACCGAACCCTTCGGCGTTTCATTCTTCAAAGACCCCGCCGATCTACCGGCCAAGACGCGGCAGCCATCCAAAGTTTTCGGCAAGAAAGTGACCATCTGCCAGGGAGTCACCATGGCCCGGGTGTATGGCTGGCCCGTGGGGCTGACCCAAGACGATCTCCTCTGCGTGCCCGGCATGTTGGTCTTCGGCTTTACCCCGGCCGCGGACCCTATCATGGAACTGGGACAACTCTTTTGTGAGGTGGGGTTTCATCAAGACCTGGGTCCGGCCCTCAAAGAGGTGGCAGCCCTGCCCCGCTTCGAACCCCAGGAAGTGGGCGCTATTTATCTCTGCCCCCTGGAGCGCCTCAACCTGGACCCGGATGTCGTAGTGGTCTTCGGCAACCCGGCCCAGCTCATGCGCCTTATTCAGGCGGCCACTTTCAGCCTGGGAGAACGGGTCACCGGTGAATTCGGCGGTAAGGTGGAATGCAGCGAATACCTCATTGCCCCCTACCGCACCGGCGAATTCCGGGTGGCCATCCCCGGGATGGGCGACCGCATCTTTTCCATGACCCAGGACGACGAGATGGTGGTGGCCTTTCCCGGGAAATTCCTGGAAGGCCTGCTGGTGGGGCTAAAAGACGCGGGCAAAAAGATTGGCGCCCGTTACCCCATTACCTTTTACCAGAACTTCTCTCCCAGCTTTCCCCCGGCCTATGAAGAGCGGGCCAAAAAGTGGGGAATTTTGTAGGACGGTTTTCGGTTTCCGTTGGTTATTAACATTTTGGCAATGGACCTGGTCAAAACCTAGGTTATGCCACGACTTGTGCTGATCCATTCAATTGACCAATTAAGGTCTGGCTCATGACCTTTTCAGCGCCCCCTTTTCGCCCCATCGCCCTCAGGGTCCTCAAGGAGCGCTACCTGCGCCGGGACCCCGAAGGCCAGGTGATGGAGACCCCCGACGGCTTGTTCCGCCGGGTGGCTCAGGCCGTGGCCGCGGCCGAAGAACGCTACAACGGCCCTGACGCTGCGGCCCGCCAGGCCGAGACCTTTTATGCCGCCATGGCGTCCCTGAAATTTCTCCCCAACACTCCGACCCTGATGAACGCCGGCTTGCCCCGGGGCCAGTTGGCCGCCTGCTTCGTCATCCCCATCTATGATGACATGCGCAGCATCCTCGAAGGCGTGCGGGACATGGCATTGATCCATCAGACCGGCGGCGGCACCGGCTTTAATTTCAGCAACCTGCGCCCCCGGGGCGACCAGGTTCGCAGCACCGGCCGGGTGGCCTCCGGCCCGGTGGGTTTCATGCGCATCTTTGACACTACCACGGAAGTGGTAAAACAGGGCGGCCGCCGCCGCGGCGCCAACATGGGCATCCTCCGGGTGGACCACCCAGATATCCTGGAATTTATCACCACGAAGAGCGACCAGGGGATGCTCACCAACTTCAATCTGTCTGTGGCCGTTACCGATGACTTCATGCATCGGGTTGAGCAAAACGACAGCTATCCCCTAATCAACCCCCGGACCGGCCAGGAAGTAAGGCGGCTCAAGGCCCGGGAGGTTTTCGATCTCATGTGCCGTTATGCGGTTAAGACCGGCGACCCCGGCCTGGTCTTTATGGACGCTATCGAGGCCGCCAACCCCACCCCGGAGATCGGTAAGCTTGAAGCCACCAACCCTTGTGGCGAGCAGCCCCTTCTGCCCTATGAAGCCTGCAATCTGGGCTCCATCAACCTGGCCGCCCTGGTTAAGGAAGGGGAACTGGATTGGGACGCGTTGGACCGGCTGGTGGCCCTGAGCGTCGCGTTCCTGGACGACGTCATCGACTGCAGCCAGTACCCCCTGCCGCAAATCACGGCCATCGTCCACGCCAACCGCAAGATCGGCCTGGGGGTCATGGGGCTGGCGGATTTATTCATAAGGCTGGGAATAGCCTATGATTCCCCGGAAGCGGTGCAACTGGCCGAAGCGATTATGTCCCGCATTCAAGAACGGGCCGTGGCCCAATCCCAGGCCCTGGCGAAAGAGCGCGGCCCTTTCCCGAATTTTTACCAGAGCCGCTGGCATCGTGAGGGCCAGCCGCCCCGGCGCCACGCCACCGTCACAACCATTGCCCCAACCGGCACCATCAGCATCATTGCCGGGGCCTCCAGCGGCATCGAGCCCCTGTTCGCGGTGGCCTACCGCCGCCGGGCCTTGGAAGGCGAGGAGTTTGAAGAGGTTCATCCGCTGTTCCTGGAAAAACTGCGCCAGGCCGGCCTTTCGGCAGACGAGTGGGTGCCCAAGGTCTTGGCCACCGGGCGGGTGCGCCCCCTGTCCGGACTACCGGAGGACATCCGCCGGCTCTTTCCCACCACCTTCGAAGTGAGCGTGGAGAATCAGGTAGGAATGCAGGCCGCGTTTCAACGCCATGTGGAAAACGCGGTCTCCAAGACCATTAACCTGGCACCGTCCGCCACCCAGGCGGACGTGGCCGCCGCGTTTCGGCTGGCGCATACCTCGGGACTGAAAGGCATCACCGTTTACCGCTACGGCTCCAAACCGGGTCAGGTCCTCAGCCTGCCATCCGGTACCGCGGCCCTCACCCTGGCCCATGAGTTTGCCGAAGAATGCCGCCTCTGTTCCGTGTGAGCAAAGCTAAAATTATTGTATAATAGCCATTAACCTTTGATAGGAGGACCCTAACCAAATGAAACGAGTTACCTATTTAGCTTTAGTCTTACTTGTTGTGCTCCTGCTCCCGGGCTTAAGTCCGGCCCAGGATGTCCAAAGCTACATCGACCAGGGGATCAAAAATAGCCAGTCGGGCCTTTACGACCAAGCCCTCCAGGCTTTTGACCAGGCCTTAAAGCTAAAGCCCAATGACCCGGCCCTCATCACCTATAAAGGCATTGTTTATTATGCCAGGGGGAACAATGGCAAGGCCATGCAATTGTTCGAAGAGGCCATCAAGCTGAACCCCAATTTTGCCCGGGCCTACTACCAGCGGGGCATGGTCTACCAGGCCCAGGAAAAGTTCAAAGAAGCCATCCCCGACCTGGAAAAGGCCAAGAGGCTGGGCTACGGAGTGGACCCGGACTTCATCGAGCTGATGAAGCGCAAGGCTGCAGAGAAGTAATAAATCAGGACTGCCAGGGCGGGAAACCCTGCCCTGGCAATGCCGATGATTTTTTGTAGGGGTCTACCAGGCCACTACTATTCCTGGCGTCACCAGAATCTGCTAATAAAAAAGGCACGGACATTTGAGCCCGTGCCTTCGCATTTTTTTCCACAGCAAAGCTGTTATACCGAGTTGCGGTCAAATGGCTATTTTGGGTAGCCGCAGCTTTTTCCTGTGCTTGCACAGGCGAGACGCCTGTGCCACCAATTGAATGCGAAATGGTATTAAATCACTTTATGCAGCGGATACTCCACGATGCCCTGGGCTCCGGCCCGGATGAGGCGAGGGATCAGGGTCCGCACTTCTCCCTGGTTCACCACTACCTCGACCGAGTACCAATCGGTCTCGTACAGGCTGGCGATGGTGGGGGCCAGCAGGCTGGGGAGCAGGGTGATGATGTCTTTCAACTGCTTCTCCGGGATGTTCATCTTCAGGCCCACCATGCGTTCGGCCCTAAGCGCCCCCAATAAGAGCAGGGTGAGATTCTCCATCTTCTCCCGCTTGGCGGCGTCGGACTCCCACACCTGGTTGTTGGCGATGAACTGGGTGTTGCTCTGAAAGAGTTCGTGGATGATCTTGAGGCCGTGGGCCCTGATGGTGCTGCCGGTTTCCGTGACCTCCACGATGGCGTCGACCAGTCCCGCGGCCACCTTGGCTTCCGTGGCCCCCCAGGAAAATTCCACCTTGACCGGTATCTGACGCTGCTCGAAATAGCGCCGGGTGTAGTTGACCAGTTCCGTGGCGATCTTCTTGCCTCCCAGGTCCCTGAGGCTTTTAATGTCCGAGTCCGCGGGCACCGCCAGCACCCAGCGCACCGGGTTGAGGCTGGCCTTGGAGTACATGAGGTCCGCCACCACCGTGACCTGGGAGTCGTTCTCCATGATCCAGTCTTTGCCCGTGATGCCGCAGTCCAGGGTGCCGTTTTCCACGTAACGGCTCATCTCCTGGGCCCGGCACATGGAGCAGGTGATTAAGGGATCGTCGATATCGGGAAAATAACTCCGGCCATTGACCTGAATATGCCAACCGGACCGCCGGAAGAGTTCGATGGTCGCTTTTTCCAGGCTGCCCTTGGGAATGCCTAACCGCAGCTTATCCACCCCCGTATACCTCCTTGGGATCAAAGATTGGGGTGCCCACTTTCTCCCAGCCCGACCCCTGCCGGCGGCGGTGGAAGCAGCTCCGATGCCCGGTATGGCAGGCGGCCCCTCCCACCTGCTCAATCTTTAGGAGCACCGTGTCCTGGTCGCAATCCAGGTAAATTTCACGGACCCGCTGCACATTCCCGGAGGTGTCGCCTTTGTGCCAGATCTTATTGCGGGTGCGGCTGTAATAATGGGCCTCGCCGGTGGCCAGAGTCTGCTCCCAGGCTTCCCGGTTCATAAACGCCAGCATCAGCACCTCGCCGGTGCCCGCGTCCTGGACGATGGCCGGCAGGAGGCCTCCCATTTTGTCGAAATCAAGGTTGACTATCTCATTCATAACCTAAAATTATTATCCTTTTTGATTCAATTTCGCAAGGTGAGATGATACATTTTCTTGAGGATGTGGTTGAAAAAGGTTGAGAATCGACAGAGCGCACAGCCTGACAAGCATAAAACGTGGGGTGGCACTGCCCACCAATTCGTGCAAAGAATCATTGCAGTGAAAGTCGTTCTTTCACCATAAGGAGAATCTACGCTTATGAGCAAGATCATCCCCTACGCCACCCTGGCCCGTCAGCAACACGTGAGCTTTCTTAAGCACAAAGGCCGGGAATATCAGGAACGAGAAGCCTACCTGTTCGAACTCCGCAAGCACCTCTTTCAGGTCGAGGCCCAGATGCGCCAGGCGGAGTTCCAACAACTGGACATCTTTCGGGAACTGGCGGCCCACTTTAAGGTCCCACTGCAATTCCCCGATCTGGGCGACCGGGTGGGACTCCAGGAGATCTTCGCCACCCACCCCTTCCTGACCATACTCAAAGAATTTTTTTCCGGGCGCCTCACGGCCGACGAGTGCTCTGAAAAAATTATGGCCCTGCCCGACCAGTCCTCGACCTGAGTTCGGAGAAACTACCATAGATAAAAATCATTAAATCAATTTATAAATAAATCTAACAATTATTTACCATTTTGAAGACCATTTTACTTATAATTAATATTATTATTTTTTAATTAATGTTAAATAATATTAAATTATGGTTACTTTGATTGACATTTTAATTTATTATTAAATTCAATATGTTTAATCATTATTCTCAAAATTTGGTTTAGACATTAGCACATCACGAAACCCGCTTCTCAGCCTTGCCACCTGCCCCAGAAGCGCGCCCCGTCTACTTCCCGCCCGAACGGCACCTTCCTTGCACTTTCTCTGGTGCAATCAGAGATGATCTCAGGCTAGAGGTGCCTTCCCTGGTGTCAGGCCCGGCAAGGATTTGCCGCCGGCCTCCGCCAACCTCACGCAGGACATCAATGAGCCAGGGGTCTTGAGCGCACCCGTTAAGACCACCTGGCTGCCCGACAGGACGTCCAGTTTCTTTTATCTCTTTTAATAAAGGGGGTGAGACGAACAAACTTGATGGCGTGGAGGCGTATCTTTCGGCGCCGTTGCCGGCAATCCATGACAGAGGGCACGATCCCATAAATATATAAGGCCGGGCACCGGGAAGATACAGTAAAATTAAAATATTCCTTTAATTACCAAAAGAATTTAATCATTTGGGATTGACTGCCTCCTTCATAGGCTAGTGAAGAAGCCTGAGGAGGTGGAAATAGGAGGTAATATGAAACGTTATTTATCGGTACTTTTAGCACTGGTGGCCGTGGCTTGCTGGCTCCCCGGGCAGGCGGCTGCTTCCCCCATAACTGTTCTTTGCGAACAAACTTTAAGCAGTGCGGTTGCTGGTGACCTCGTTTCCAACCCTGACCCGGGAGCCTGGGCTGACTCCAGTGATGGGTTTAAAATCCACTCCTTAGTTACTATGGACGGTAGTCCTTTTCCTGGCCTACCGGTTCACTATCAATACTTCATCACCAATGCCGCTGGCGGCGACTTGAGTAGAGAATTGAGTCATATAATTATCCAGGTGAGCGATGACGCCACTGCCGCGGATTTCTCTGCCGGTATTCTGGATACCTATACCAATACCAGCCAAGGTAATAGCAATCCCGGATTGCCCACTCCTCCGGGGATTTTTGGATTAAAATTTAATGCAGATGGGGCTGCACAATTTACTGTCGACTTCTACAGCGATAGGTTGCCTGTCCAGGGTAACTTCTACGCCAAAGACGGGAGTACTACTGGCCCACCACCTCACGACGATATATTTGTTTATAACACCGGCCTTACCGGCGTTGGGGATGGTTTCATTTGCACCCCGGACACAGCTGTAGTTCCCCTCCCCCCCAGCGTCCTGCTGCTGGGCTCCGGCCTCCTGGGCCTGGGTGTGCTGCGGTTCCGCAAGGCCTAACCGCGGGCAACTCTTGACTGCAAGGCGGGGCCACGGACGGCCCCCACTCTCGCCCCCTGGAAGCGTCACCACTGCCCGTCTGACCGCCCAGTTGGACCCATCTCTCTCATCTTAAGTCATCTCCCCCGTGAACCACGGAGCTTCCCCTTTGCTTGACCAGTAACCAGTTAACAGCCTTCATTGGGGAGTCGTGATTTATTATGCCTGCGAAGGGGCCATTCCTGGCGTCCATGCAATTAATGGATTTTAAAGGTAGTTCCTTTTCAAAAATAAAAAATACTCCAAAATCCTCACGCTAATCCCAGGAGTGGTTGACCAGAAATCAGATCCATTGTTCTTTTGTTCAATTTGGCGAACATTTTTATTAAATTTATTAATAACATATTTTATAATTTGTTCAGCAATAATACATCATGTTAATTATAATAGATATTATATTTATTATATAAATCAATATGTTTTATATTATTTCGCGAAACGTGGTTCGAGTTTAGCACATCACGAAATCCGCTTGTCCTCCCCGCCACCTGCCTCAGAGATGCGCCCTGTCTGCTTTTGCACTATGGGCACCATCCTTGCATTGCTCAGCTCCAATCAGAGATGCTCTTAAGGCGGGAGGTGCTCTCCCTGGCGCCAGGCCCGGCAAGAATTTGCCACAGGCCTCGCCAACCTCACGCCGGAGATCAATGAGCCAGGGGTCTTAAGCGCACCCGTTGAGACCGCCTGGCTATCCGACAGGACGTCCGGCTTTTCTCTATATTTCCAAATATAAGGGGGTGATGAAGATCAAAATTATGGCGTGGCTACGAACTTCCGGCACCGGCGTCGGCATTGGCTAGGAAAGTCATGCGGCTTGCTGGAATAAGAGCGACTACTGTCTGGCGAAAATCTCTTGACCATGGGAGCCCATTCCGGCGCCCCTTGGCACCTAACTTCTAATCGAGGTCATCAGCCAAACCCGCGCGGGGCTGGAAAGCCAAGGCCCCGCCGATGGCGTGACCGAAAATAAATGAAAGGGTGGGATACAAATGAAATCTGTAAAGTGTATAAAATTATGGTTAATTGCCCTCTGCCTCGTCGTCGCTACCGCAGGACTGGCCAGCGCAGATTTATTGGTCCAATACCAAGGGACTGGCTTCTATGCCGTGACCAGTGGCACTACGAACGAATCTTTGGCCAAAGTGGTTGTCGGTTCCAGCGACGTGACCATCGGCAGCTTCGGCGTTTATGGTCAAGCTCAGGTCGCTGGAAACATCAAGTGGTTGATCTTCGACGACAATAATCATGCCGCACCTGTATACCTCTCGGCTGCGCAGGCGGTATCGGGGCACCCTGGTGATTTTGCTGCTAACGCTCAATGTTTTGACTCTCCCGAGATTACCGGGAACTTCACCTTGCTTGCTGGACATACTTACGCCATGGGCCTGATCGCCGATCAGGTAGGTACAAACACTTTTCGATGGGGCTCCTCTAATTACAGTCCGTTCGGCGGCGGGCCAGGTGTCTCGGGTGGCGGCTTGACCTTGCCATTCATGCAGGCGTTAGACCTCGGCGGTGGTGATTTTGCCCATACTCCCACCCTTTATTCTGTTAACAATTCCGGCAGTTTTGAAATGTCGCTCCGGGTCTTCTCCCCCTGCCCGCCTCCAGTTCCCGTACCCCCCAGCGTCCTGCTGTTGGGCTCCGGTATCCTGGGTCTGGGTCTGCTACGGTTCCGCAAAGGGACATGCAGCTAAACTAACCTTGTAACTTCTACCAGGCGGGGCTACGGACGGCCCCCCACTTCTCCCTCCCCCTGGAAGCGTCACCACCGTCCGCCTGACGGCCCAGTGGGTCTCTCCTTAAGTCGTCCACCCCAAGAACCACGGACCTGCCCCTTTGCTTGACCAGTAACTAGTTAACGGCTTTCATTGGGGAGTCCTGATTTATTATGCCTGCGAAGGGGCCATTCCTGGTGTCTATGCAATTAAGGGAGGTTAAAGTTAGTTCCTTTGCAAAAATGAAAAATACGTCAAAATCCTCAAGCTAATCCCAGGAGTGGTTGAGCAGAAATCAGATCCATAGTTCTTTTGTTCAATTTGGCGAACATTTTTATTAAAATTATTAATAATTTATTTTATAATATGTTCATAAATAATAAATAATGATAATAATAATAAACATTATTTTTATTATATAAATCAACAAGTTTAATTTTAATTCGTTAAACACGGTTCGATCTTGGCACATCCCGTAATCCTCTGGTCCCCGCCGCAACCCGCCCCAGAGACGCGCTCCGTCTAACTCTGCACTATCGGCACCGTCCTTGCATTACGTGGTTCAATCAAAGATGCTCTCAAGCAACGAGGTGCTCTCCCTGGTGTCAGGCCTGCAAGAATTTGCCGGCGGCCTCGCCAACCTCACGCCGGAGAATCAATGAGCCATGGGTCTTATGCGCACCCGTTGAGACCGCCTGGCTACCCGACAGGACGTCCTTTTTCCTTCTATTTCCGCTTAAAGGGGGGTGAGACCAACACCATTGCGGCGCGGCGGCGTATCGTCCGGCATCAGTGCCGGGAAGATACTTAAGGCACAACAGCCTACCTTTAATTCTCACTCGATTGAACCAAAGGAGCGAAACACAATGAAGAAGTCAACAATCTTACTGGCGATCCTGGTTCTGGCCCTGATGACGGCTCCGGCAATGGCCAATTGTCTCCCCGGCTGCGAGGTAGTGAACGGCAATTTCGAGACCTCAAGCCCATTTACATGGGTAAAATCACAATCTTCGGGTGGTGATGATTTTGACCGCAATGGATCTGGTAACCACTATGCCGATGCCTCGGTCAGTGACTCCCAGTATGCCGCCCTGGGCCAGGTGTTTTACGAACCCGATTGGATCGCAACTAATACCTCTAAAGAATGGACCGCTTCGGTCAAAATGGATACCAAGGCCGGTACGTGGGGTGGTTCTGGTTCCTTGGTCACCTCCTTCTACTATTACGCCGGTAGCGACTCGGATGACCCTGCCCCCGCTTTCAACGCCTACAACCCGGTCGGCTGGACTCTAATCACGAGCTTTACCGCGGGCCCTCCGACTGATGGCTACATTAATTTTAGCAACTACACCTATAATGACTCTGGGAAATTGGACACACAGCCTTATTGGCTGGCGGTGGGCATCGTCCTCCAGGGTACTTGCAGCGCCTGGGGATCATTTTCTGGCGCGGTAGATGATGTCTGCTTTGTGGGCCAGTGCGTCGACCCCGTGCCCGTGCCTCCCAGCGTCCTGCTTCTGGGCTCCGGCCTCCTGGGCCTGGGCGCCCTGCGGTTCCGCAAGGGCACTTGCTAACCGGATTAACTCCATGTAACTCCTTCAGGCGGGGCTAAGGACGGCCCGGCCTGCTCTCCCTCACCGGGGGAGCGCCACCACCGTCCGCCAACCGGCCTGTTTGACGTAACCCCGCCCCCAAGTCCCTCCACTCTGCATATATATCCCCTGCGCCCGGTTCTTTCACCCAACGGGTTTATGAAAAGTCCCCACGCCTGTCATTCTGAGTGAGCGTCGCGACCAAAGAATCTCAAAAGACGAGATCCTTCACTTCGTTCAGGATGACAAAAAATACCGGTTTTGAAATGGCTTGCAGGATTTCTCGTGGGTGGCAGGCAGGTATGGCAAATACGGGAGGTAGGTTTCAACCCCGGTCCTCACCGGTTTGCGGACCCCAAAAAAATAACTGGCCAGGTGGGGGAGGAACCCGGCCAGTCGGTGAAAGGAGAAAATGGTATATGAACTTTTGATTAAGGGGGGGATGTGGGTACCTTAATAGGGTCCATATACGCATTATTTATACATGCAGAAAGCATGCCAGACATTCATGCTCATTAATTCATACGTAATATCAATAAATTACCTTTTTTCCATTCTGATGCCGGTTCAATTATTTATACCAAAGTGGCAACGGCGCAGGCTTCTAAATCGGTAACTTATTGTAATTACAGCAATATGCCACAACCACCGGTGAATTCAATTTTTTGTTCCGAAACACCCGGAGCGTCCGCCTTCCCTCTCCCGCGGAACCCTGGTTACGGAGGTCAAAGACTTCGAACTACTTACCCCGCAACGGAAAGTTTAAGTTAGTCTGGGTGGAGGCCGATAAGCTTGGAGGTCGGGCAAAGCATCGCCAAACTAGTCTGGCCAGGGGTTCAGCGGTCCGCAAGGCAAGTACGTTTAGGAGTTTCTTCCCGGACCAGCGCCGGTTATACTAAAGCCGTATGAAACGGCCAGGGTGAGGGCTCAGTAAGAAAAACCGGCCATGAATATATACTCGTTGCCAAAAGTTTTTCCCTACTCACCCCTCTCCCTACCCTCTCCCACAAGGGGAGAGGAAAATAAAAGGAAAGAACTTTTGACAAGCGCTATATATCCGCAATGAGGAACACTGACCTGCCTAATATATCGGGGGCAGCGCCTGAAAAACCTGCTACCGGGAATGGAGCCTTTTGCGTTTGGTTAACGGGCTTAAGCGCGTCGGGAAAAACCACCCTGGCCCGGCTGTTGGGCGAGGCTCTGACCCGGCGGGGTTTCAAAATTGAAATCCTGGACGGCGACATTGTCCGGACTACTCTGAGCAAAGGGTTGGGCTTCAGCCAGGGGGACCGGGAGACCAACATGCGGCGCATCGCCAGGATGGCTCAGAACCTGGTCCGCCAACAGGTAGTGACCATCGTGGCAGCCATCTGTCCCTATCACGCCATTCGGGAAGAAGTGCGGTCCATCATCGGGGAATTTGTCGAAGTCTACGTTAACTGTCCCATAGAAGTCTGCATCAGCCGCGATCCCAAAGGCCTTTACCGGAAGGCCCTTTCCGGAGAAATTCTCAATTTTACCGGAATTGGCGATGTCTTTGAAACCCCGGTGCGGCCGGAAATCGAAATCGCGACCCACGCCGAGCCTCCCGAGGCCAGCCTGACCCGGATTCTTTGCGGCCTTGAACTACTGCAGCGCATCTCTCCAGAACCCTCGACCCCTTTAACCAAGGAAGAGAAGGGGGTTAAGCGGTCTCTATCCTCCTTGACGGCCTCCTGAAACCACAACCCTAAGTCTTATCTCCGGCCCAGCCAACCGCCGTAGCGCCATCAACACCGGGCCTGCAAGAGGTCCCTCGGGGGGTTGAAGGGACATCGTGCATCCTGCCCTCCCAGGCACCCTGGGAGACAAAGTCGGTAAAAGTGCCGCTGGCATTAATGCCTATGCGCATAATTTAAAAAAGATTAAATTTTCTTAGGCGGAAGAACTTCATAACGAAACTCAATAGAGTCATCGTAACCATCGTAAGCATGATACTTTCTATTACTTTTAATAAAGCTTTTTATAATACATTTTTTGCCTACGAATTCCTCTATAATATTTACAGAGAACGTATTTTTTTTCTGGCAACCGTATAATTGATGTAAGCCAGCTTGACTAACCTTTAAAAAATATTCCATATCTTCCCCTAATGGGTCGGTTGCTTTAATAATAATACTAATATCATCATCAGGTCTTAGAATAGTATTTGTTATAATACCTCCTGTTCCAAATAATTCATTTGTCCAAATGTTTCCATAATTATCCATAACACTTTCAATCTTAGGAAAGTAATCCTCACTCGTTTCCAATTTGTTACGATAACGTACAATCCTATTTCTAATTTCGCCAGATATTCCTGATGCCAAGTGCTTCTGATGAGGCAATAATTCCCTCCTATGTGCATCAGGGTCTCTTAGTCTTCCAAGTTCTTCTAACCAAACCTCGATGGTTTTCCAATCGCCAAATGCGTCAGAAAAATCACCTTCCCAATTTTTTTTCAAAATAGTTTTTAGATCGTAAAAATCGGCATAGTATATAAGTCTTTCATCAATAGTTCCAAATTCTTGGCGTTTTTCCTCTTCGGCCTTGCGCTCTTTCCATCTCTGCACTCTTTCAGTTGAAACTCCGCATTTTTCAATCCAATCAGCTCCTAATTTTTTACCCAAAATGCTAGAAATAAAGTCCCTGAGGGCATTTTCGGCGTCTTTTAGCGCTTGGGTTATATCCACTTCCATAAATCTAAACTCCTTTCCTAATGTTAACATTATACTTGCAACTCAGTTGAGTTTCGAGTACAAAATTGCCATGAGCGATCATTGCAATTTTCCCCGGTGGCTGGCCCAGCAGGGTCTGAGGATCACGCCGGTGCGCCTGGCGGTCCTGGAGATTTTGGGGGATGCCCCCCGCGCCCTTAGGGCCCAGGAAATTATGGAGTCCATTCGGTCCCACCGGCGGGTTAATAAAGTTACCGTCTACCGCATCCTGGAGGAATTTTGTCGCCGTGGCGTGGTCCGGAAACTCACCCTGGAGGGCCGGGTGAACCATTTTGAGCTGGCCTGCGAGCATCACCCGCCCCATCCCCATTTTCAGTGCCATACTTGCCGGGAAGTCCAGTGCCTGGAACCGGTGGCCTTAAACAAGATGTGGACGGAGTTGCGAGGCCCAGTGGGTAACCGCGCCGACCATATCGACATCAAAGTGGAAGGCCTCTGCCACAAATGCCGTGAAGCACCCTGAACGGGACGGCGTCGGCGTCATTTAAGGTAACCGCGGGCTTTAAGCCTGATCCGCTCTAGACGAGACGCCTGTTCCACCCGGCTCAAGGCAACTCGGTTGCCCCGGCATAAAGGCGACGACCGCTTGCCGGTCCAGATGCTTTCCGGTGGGAATGAGAAATGGAAAAAAACACCTTATTAAAGCTGATCATATGCCGAAAACCATAATGGCCTGCCCGGCCCCGAAGAAAGTCTTGATCTCTCCACTCGGGTGGAGCATCGCCGGCCGTCTGCTGTGGGCGGCCGCTGCCTCAGCTCTCCTGTGGCTTGCGGTGGCCTGGGCCATAGGCTGGCTCTAGGCGATTTTCCTATGAATGCCATTGCCCTGCACGATCTCACCCTGGGTTATGACGGACATCCCGCGGTGCACCACCTGAACGGAGTTTTCGAAGCGGGATCGATGACCGCGGTGGTCGGACCCAACGGCTCAGGCAAAAGCACCCTGTTGAAAGGAATTACCGGCTTCCTGCATCCGCTGGGCGGCCGCATCGACCGGGGCGGCCTGAGGACTTCCCAGTTCGCCTACTTGCCCCAGCAAGCGGAAATCGACCGGAGTTTCCCGATTACCGTTCTGGACACCGTGGCCCTGGGGCTGTGGCATCGGGTCGGCATGTGCGGCGGCATCAAGCGCGACCAATGGCAACAAACCCGGCAGGCCCTGGCCGCGGTAGGCCTCGAAGGTTTTGAGCAGCGGCCCATCGGCAATCTGTCGGCCGGCCAGTTCCAACGGGTTCTATTCGCCCGCCTGCTGCTCCAGGATCGTCCCGTCATTCTCCTGGATGAACCCTTCACCGCCATAGATGCCCGGACGACAGCCGATCTCCTGAATCTGATCCGCCGCTGGCACGCCGAGAGCCGCACGGTTATCGTGGTCTTGCATGACCTCGACCAGGTAAAGGTTTCATTTCCACAAACTTTGCTGATCGCCCGGGAACCCATCGGTTGGGGCGATACGGCTGAGATCCTCACTTCCGAAAATCTTGAACTCGCGCGGCGCATGTCCGAAGCCTGGGACGAGGAGGCGGAAGTCTGCCGTATAAGCGAGCTATGACCCTTATGACTTATCTCTTCGACCTCTTCCTGGCTCCCTTCCAGGACTTCATCTTTATGCGCCACGCCTTGATCGCTTGCATGGCGCTGGCCCTGGGATGCGGCCCCGTGGGCGTGCTCCTGGTCCTCAAGCGCATGAGCCTGGTGGGGGATGCCCTGTCACATGCGGTGTTGCCGGGAGTGGCGATCGGTTTTCTGGTTTCCGGACTCTCCCTCTACGCCATGACCCTGGGAGGGATCGCCGCGGGTCTGGCCGTAGCCCTGGTGGCAGGGACAGTGGCTCGTTTCACGCTGCTCAAAGAGGATGCGAGCTTTGCCGCGATGTACCTGATGTCATTGGCCATGGGGGTTCTCATCGTCTCTTTGCGCGGCAGCAACATTGACCTCATCCACGTGCTGTTCGGCACCATACTGGCGGTGGATGACGCCGACTTGATCCTGGTAGCAACCATATCTTCCGTCACGCTTTTCACCCTGGCGCTGATCTACCGGGCCCTCATCGTGGAGTGCTTCGATCCCGGCTACCTGAGGTCCGTGGGCGGCAGGGGCGCGGCGATGCACTTTATCTTTTTGGTCCTGGTGGTCCTCAACCTGGTGGCCGGCTTCCGAGCCCTGGGAACCTTGATGGCCGTGGGCCTGATGATGCTGCCCGCGGCCTCGTCCCGCTTCTGGGCCACCCAAGCCTGGTCCATGGCTTTGGCGGCCGTGGGCATCGCCATGCTGTCCGGCTATGTGGGGCTGCTCCTGT
This sequence comes from Desulfobaccales bacterium, assembly GCA_041648175.1. Taxonomy (NCBI): domain Bacteria; kingdom Pseudomonadati; phylum Thermodesulfobacteriota; class Desulfobaccia; order Desulfobaccales; species Desulfobaccales bacterium. Next base: position 20,458 of record JBAZPO010000005.1, read on the forward strand.
CCTATCATGCCAACCTGCCTTCCGGGCCTTCAATCATCCTTACCGCCGGATTTTGCTATATTTTTTCCGTCATCTTCGGCGCGCACGGGAGTATCTACAGCCGGCGCAGATTGGGCCTTCATTTAGGAGGCTGAACCCCAAACCTAAGAGGAAAGATCATGTTGGTCATAACCCGGATTTTCGTTCTTTTCATGGCTCTTTTCATGGTTGGGGCCGGGATGGCCGCAAGCGCCGAGAAAAAGTTGAAAGTGATCGCCAGCTTCAGTATCCTCGGCGATATAACCAACAATGTCGGCGGCGATAGGGTCGAGGTTATCACCCTGGTCGGTCCCAACGGCGACGCCCATGTCTTTGAACCGACCCCTGCCGACGCCAAAGCCGTAGCCTCAGCCGACCTGGTCATCGTCAACGGCTTGGGAATGGAAGGCTGGATGGAGCGCCTCATCAAGACCTCAGGGTATAAGGGCCCCGTAGTAGTGGCGGCTCAGGGCATTAAGCCTTTAGAGGGGACAGAAGAGGAAAAAGAGGGACACAAACCTGGCGCCAAGCATGAGCATAAGATTGATCCTCATGCCTGGCAGAATTTGGCCAACGGCCAGATATATGCGGATAACATCGGCAAGGGGCTCAGTGTGGTGGATCCGGCAGGCGCATCCATCTATAAGGCCACGACCGAGGCCTATAAAGCCAAGCTGGCCGAACTGGACAAGTGGGTAAAGACGGAGTTCTCCAGCATACCTAAACCGCAACGGCGCGTCCTCACTTCCCATGACGCTTTCGGTTATCTCGCCGCGGCCTACGGAGTCACCATTCTCTCCCCTATGGGCTTAAGCACCGAGAGCGAACCCTCTGCCGGCGGTGTCGCCACGCTCATCAAGCAAATCCGTAAAGAAAAGATCACCGCGGTCTTCATCGAAAACGTCAGCGATCCCCGCTTGGTGGAGCAAATCAGCAAGGAAAGTGGAGTGAAATTAGGGGGAGAGCTCTATTCGGACGCCTTGTCAAAACCGGAGGGGCCGGCTCCCACCTACATCGACATGTTCAAGAATAATGTCACCAAAATGGTCGCAGCCATGCGGAAAAGCTTATAGGATAAGCGCCCTCCGGGCCTGCCTGGCGGCCATCACTGCTCCCAGCAGGGCACGGCTTGCCGCCGTTTTCATCAATTATCCGATAATTTCTTAATCATCCTTCCACCGCCACCTTCGTTCTGGCGCCAGGCTTAACCTCCCTCCTCATCGTGTTCCCTATTTTCATCAGGACTTGCACGAGTCTTCGTACCAGGTCCAACAAGATCTTGCTGCATGCGTCTGCTCCATCCCCCAGGTTATAGCGATAAGTTAATTTAAAGAATTTTAATCGGGGATTATGGCAAATGAGGTAACCAAGTCTTAACCTAATAGTACAAAATTGTTGGGCACGGTAGACCGGGCCGCTCCCTGACAGAAAATTCAGCCTCAAAGGAGTGACGGGATGAAAGTAAAGCTGGTCGCAGGAATTTTAGGGGTTTGGCTGGCACTGGTTCTCGGCTGCGGTGAGAGTCCTTCGGCCACGGCCAAGGCCACTCTGGTAAATAATCAGGGGCAGAAGGTGGGGGAGGCCACCCTGACCGAGACCCCCCAAGGGGTGAAGATCGTTATGACCGTGGAAAATCTGCCTCCCGGCGAGCACGCTTTCCACATCCATGCGAAAAGCACGTGTACCATGCCGGATTTCATGGGCGCCGGGGGACACTTTAATCCCTTTGACAAGAAACACGGCTTGAAAAACCCCGCCGGTCCGCACGCCGGGGATTTGCCCAATATCACCGTGGGTCCCGATGGCAAGGCTAAGGTCGAGGCATGGGCTTCGCAGGTCACCCTCAAGGAGGGGCAAAAGAATTCTTTATTCCAGCCGGACGGGACTTCTCTGGTGATCCATGCCGCGCCGGATGACAATGTTACAGATCCGGCGGGTAATGCCGGTCCCCGGATCGCCTGCGGGCCAATTACCAAATAGAAACCGACATGACCTTAAGGGGAGGGAGGGCTTGACTCTCCTCCCCTGGCATCTGCCACAAACCAGGCAATACCTTAATCCTGGGGCGCCTCTTGGGAAACTTCTACCTGCCCTCGCGCTTTGGGATTCTGTTCCAGGAACCGCACCAAACGACTGACCGCGTCGTTGTAAGGGGTTGGGATCTTCGCGGCCTCACCATAGCGGCAGATGGCGCCATTCAAGGCTTCAATTTCGGTGCGGCGGCCGGCGTGTAAATCCTGCCACATGGATGGCCAGTGCTCTGCGGTGGCGGGAACCAGGTGCTCCATGAAAAACTTGAAATAGGAGTCGGCATCAGTGTGGCCGAGCCTAACACCCCGGGCCGCGGCTACCTGGTAAATCTCCTCGATAATCAACCGCATGAGTTTGCGGGTTTGAGGGTCGTTCCCCAGGGCCCCGTAAGGCACTCCGAGGATCGCGCCCAGGGGATTCAAGGCGCAGTTATAGAGAACTTTTCCCCAGAGGTGGGTCAGGATGTCATCCACCTGACGGGTGGGTATGCCGGCTCGATTCAGATCCTCTACGATTTGGACCAGGATTTGTCGAGGGTAGCCCGAGGCTATGGCGCCCAGCAGGACCGGCTCGGCATAGACGGTAACCCTGACCAGTCCGGGGCGAATGACTTGAGCTCCAAAGATGACCCGGGCCCCGATGGTGCGCTCCGACCCGAACTCTGCAGCGATGATTTCCAGATTGCCCAGGCCGTTTTGCACAGACACGATAAGGCCCTGGGGGGCCAACAGGCCTTTGACGCGACGGCAGGCCTCCTGCGTGTGAAAGGATTTGACGCAGAGGAGAATGACCTCGTACCGGTTTGAAGAATCTGAGTTGGGGGCTACAGGCCCCGGCTGAAATTCCCCCCAGATTCCGTCGATGGCCAGGCCATGGGTGGTGATGTGCTCAAAATGCGGCCCCCGGCCGATAAAGGCTACGGGATGGCCACTAAATTGTAAAAGTCCGCCAAACACCGAGCCCAGAGCCCCGGCTCCTACTATCAGGTAGCGCATAAAAATGTTGGTCGATTAGCAGTTGAATGAGATAGTTATAAAAACGAATCTGAAATCAGGGTTGAGGAATTCCCGTGAGCACCCCGCGCCAGGCCATGAAAGAACTTCTGGCGGAGCAGCCATACTCCAGCCTGGAGTTGTCGCAACTTCTGTCCCTCTCAGAAAAAGAGGTAGTGGAGCATTTGTCACATCTCGCCCGGGCCATAGGCCCCGGCCTGCATTTCCAGATCATCCCCTCAGTGTGCAAGCATTGTGGCTTTGTCTTTAAAAAGCGCGACCGCCTCACCCGTCCCAGCCGCTGCCCCATCTGCCAGCACGAATCCATCAGCCGGCCGCGCTTTGCCGTGGTGAGAAAGTAACTCCTTGGCGTCTTCGCGCCTTGGCGTGAGAAATATTTTCACGCCAAGACGCTAAGGCGCCAAGTTTACTCCACCGTGACGCTCTTGGCCAGGTTGCGGGGTTGGTCTACATCGGTGCCGCGCAGGTCGGCGATATGGTAAGCCAGCAGTTGCAATGGCGTTACCAGGACAATGGGCGACAACTCCAGCGGGACCTGGGGCACGGAAATGACGCTCTCCACCCGGTCTCTCACCTGATAGTTGTCCACCTCGGTGAGGGCAATGATGCGCCCGCCCCGGGCCGCCACCTCTTCGATATTGCCCTGAACCTTCTCCAGCACCGGGCTCCGGGATGCTAATACCACCACCGGCATGGATTCGTCGATCAGGGCGATGGGGCCGTGCTTCATCTCCCCCGCGGCATAGCCTTCCGCATGGATATAGGAAATCTCCTTGAGTTTTAGCGCCCCTTCTAAAGCGATGGGATAGTGGATGCCCCGGCCCAGGTAGAGGAAATTGTGGGCATTCATGTAACGGCGGCCGGTTTCCCGGATCTCCTGATCCAGGTCCAGGGTCTCCTGGACCCACATGGGCAGCTTGAGCAATTCCGTGAGCCGGTGCCGGGTGTTTTCCCGGTTGAGCCGACCCAGCCGCTGGGCCAGAAACAAAGCGATGAGATATAGAGCCACCAACTGGGTGGTAAACGCCTTGGTGGAGGCGACGCCGATCTCCGGCCCGGCGTGGGTATACAACACCGCGTCGGCGTCCCGGGCTATGCTGGAGCCCACCGCGTTGACGATGGCCAGGCTCTTGGCCCCTAACAGCTTCCCGGCCGACAGCCCCGCCCGGGTGTCCGCGGTCTCTCCGGATTGGGAAATGGGGATGAGCAGGGTATGGCGGTCAACCATGGGGTCGCGATAGCGAAATTCGGAACCCAACTCCACCTCCACCGGGATACGGCAGAGGCTTTCTATCAGGGTCTTGCCCACCATCGCGGCATGAAACGAAGTGCCGCAGGCTACCAGGAAGATCTTGCGGATATCCTTGATCTCGCTATCTGAGAACAGGACTTCCTGGAGCATCACTTCACCCGCATCCGGGTCGATGCGCCCCCTAAAGGTGTCAATCAAGGCCCGGGGTTGTTCAAAAATTTCCTTTTGCATGAAATGTTTGTAGCCCGCCTTTTCCGCCATGGCCGGGCTCCAGGTGATGGTATGTTCCGGGCGTTCAATCGGCTGGCCTTCCCGGTTCAACAGGCGAAACTCCCCATCTTCCACCACCACTAGATCGTGGTCTTCCAGGAAGATCACTCGGCGGGTATAGGGTAAAATCGCCGGGATGTCCGAGGCCAGGAAGTATTCGTGGTCGCCCAGTCCCAGGATCAAGGGGCTTTCCTTACGCGCTGCCAGCAGCATGCGAGGCGCGTTCGCGTTGACGATCGCCAGGGCATATGATCCCCGGATATCCCGCAAGGTTCGTTGCACCGCTTCCAGATACGGGGCCCCCTGGCCCAGGTGCTTGACGATAAGGTGAGAGACGATTTCCGTATCCGTTTCGGACGCGAACCGATGGCCTTCTTTAATCAATTCTTCCTTGAGTTCCAGATAGTTCTCGATAATGCCGTTGTGCACCACCGCGATGTCGCCCACCATGTGGGGATGGGCGTTGGTTTCGGAGGGGCGCCCGTGGGTGGCCCACCGGGTGTGCCCGATCCCCACCTGACCGTGAAGCGGGTCCAGCCGCAGCAGGTTTTCCAACTCCTTCAGTTTGCCCAGGCTGCGGCGAAGGGCCAGGCGATGGTCGCCGCCGATCACCGCCATGCCCGCCGAATCATAGCCCCGGTACTCCAGCCTTTTTAAACCATCCAGGATGATGGGCATGGCCTCCTGGGGTCCCAGATATCCGATGATGCCGCACATAGTTACCTCGTTTAGCTGTCAGCAGTCAGCTTTTAGCCCTTAGCTTTTAGCTTTTCGTTCCCAAGCTGTGCTTGGGAATGCAATTTTTTTGTCCAAGCTCTGCTTGGACTCCTTATGAACAAAGGACAGAATATTAGTAACCGAAAAAGCCACCCGCCAACCGCTACTCTTCTTTCTTCTTCAGGACTAACCGCCGCTCCAGATTCACCTGGCGGGCCCGAGAAATCCCCAGTTTCCCAGGGGGCACCTCTTTGGTAATGGTAGAGCCGGCCCCGATGTAGGCCCCGGCCCCGACGGTCACCGGCGCTACCAGGGCGGTATTGCTGCCGATAAAGGCCTTCTCGCCGATGATGGTGCGGTGCTTATGCACGCCGTCGTAGTTGCAGGTGATGGTCCCGGCCCCCACATTGGTGCCGGCTCCGACGTCTGCATCTCCCAAATAGGTCAGATGACCGGCCTTAACGCCCTCGTGCAGGACGGATTTCTTCACTTCCACGAAGTTGCCGACGTGGACCCCCTGCCGCAGGTCGCTCAAGGGACGGAGATGCGCATAGGGTCCGATATCCACCCCGGCTCCGATCCGGCTCTGGGTGATGACGCAGCCCATTTTAACATGGACGTTCTTTTCCAGGTTGGAATCGGCAATCTTTACCGAAGCCTCGATCAGGCAGTCCTCACCGATGACGGTCTTGCCCTGGAGATAGACGTTTGGGTAGATGATGGTGTCTTGGCCGATGGTCACCAGGGGTTCGATATAAGTGGCCTCCGGATCGATGAGGGTGACCCCCTGGCTCATATGCCGGTCATTAATCCGCCGTTTGATGGTGCGCGTCGCCTCGGCCAACTCCTGACGGCTGTTGATCCCCAACAGGGCCTCCCAGTCCGGGTCTACCATGGCCTCGACCCCCCTCCCCTCTCCCCTGGCGATATGGATGAGGTCGGTGAGATAGATTTCACCGGTAACCGGGCTTTGGGGGATTTTTGTAAGGCCCTGTTTCAGAAAGGCCGCGTCGAAACAGTAGGCGCCGGTGTTGATTTCCCGGATGGCCAGGAGATCGGGGCGGTCCTTGGAATCCTTGGCCTGCACCACCGCGGCCACCTGTCCGGCCTCGTCGCGCACCACCCGGCCATAATGGGCTCCATCTGTCAGGATAATGGTCTGGACGGTGACTGCGGCCTTGGCAGCTTCATGCCGTTGGTTCAGAGCCGCAATGCTCTGGCCTGAAATCAGGGGCGCATCGCCGCAGAGGACCATGACCGTTCCGGCCCCCGGGGGAACCGCCGGCATGGCCACCTGGACTGCGTGCCCGGTGCCCAATTGCGGCTCCTGGACCACGAAACGCACCCCGTAATCCTTATAAACCTCCTGTACCCGTTCGGCTTGGTGGCCCACCACCAGAACGATATCTTCCACCCCCACGGACTTCAGGGTGTCGATCAGGTAGGCCAACATGGGCCTCCCCAGGATTTCATGCAGCACTTTGGGCTTATTGGACTTCATGCGGGTCCCCTGGCCCGCGGCCAGGATGACGGCGGTGATGTTATCTTTTATCATTTCCATTCCTTAATTTATGCACTCTTTATGCCAAGAATTATCCTAACCTGCTACTCAATCACCAATTTCTATAAGGTATTGTTGATTCCTGAACTTCATTGAACCTCACATTTTTTGATTTCAGTAACATTTCAATGGAGGCCTTAGATAGTATAGAATCATGCGTTGGTCCCACAATGATCTTATTAATAATTAAATCTTCCTCTTCCCTTGGTAAAGGAAACTCAATATAAGGAACAATCATTGATGGGCCAGTGCGAAATTTTATTGATTCAATACTCCCCTTGGATCGAAAATTTCGTCTTACAATTATTCTCCATTCCTTTTCTTCTTTAAATTTTGGGTGCTTAAATGTTGGAGCTATCTCATTGAATTTAATTAAAAATTCTGCAAGTAATCCTAACTCGTTGGCATCTATGTTAACCTGATCTACTGCTGATGAATTCCTAATTACAGCGTCAAACTGAGAGGATAGCTCGCTAATCAGCTTTCTTATCGCGCTTATTTGCTTTTTCTTATCGTAATTACACGGCCTTATTAAACAATTTTTCTGTCGGGCACATTTCCTCAGCTTACTTAACTCAAATCCCAAACTAAAGCCGATACCTTTTGCGCAATACCCCCGCCATTGGCTTAGCAGGTCCTTCTCTTCTGAAAACGAACAGACAAAAAAGCCCAATATCTTTGTATTTGTAATTAACCTATTAAATTTATCAATCAACTTGTCGAAAAAATTGAGTTTATATAACCAGTTCTTATCAACAGGAATATCATTCTTAAACTCATCAACCTGTTCTTTCAGCATATCTAATGAATAATTTAACTCACTTGCATCGTTTAGATAGAGAATATTTGTTGCCCAAATAGATTTACTTAGGGTAATTCCCAAAACCCCTTCAAGAGAGGTATAATGGTAAAGGATTTTTTCACTTTCCCTCATCTCAAGAGCCTCCGCAATAGCTGGGATCTCTTTACCCCATCACCGCATAATCCACCGCTCTCGGATTATCCATGCGTTTGGAAGCGTCCAGAATTTCCATGCCTACGACATTGCCGTCTTTATCGTAGTCAATGATCACTCCGGGTTTATCTTCATCGCTTTCTTCGATGGGAGCGTTGCTAAAGAGAATCCGCAGCACATCTACTTCGGGGTCATAAGTAACCTTCATGGCATCCTCCAATATTTATGGATTTTTCTGGTGCGATAAACTGTTACCACGATTGGTAAGTCAGCGGCTTCAGCCACAATAGCCCGCAACAGGAATTTCTTCCCAGCGAAATCAATAATCGATTGATAGGCTTTTTTGCCGCGGGGCTCCGGGACTATCTGTTGTGGGTTTTGCAAAACATATTCCAAAAGTTCTGGGGAAATTCCCCGTCTCTCCATTTCCAATCGGGCATGTCGAGAAAGCTTATATTTCACCAGAGATAGTCCCGATAATGCAGGATAGAGTCTGCACCCACGGAATATTAGCTAAAATTCTGAGCCAGGCCTATGAACCGGCCCACTGAGGTCTGTCAAAATTCTCACTCTGACATTCCCTAACCGTAAAAATACTATTAATTTCTAAAAATGAAAAGGCAAGCCCGTATGTTCAGGCTTGCCTTTTATTGTTCAGGTTAATTAACGTGAATGATGGGTTAGCGGCCAGCCACCTTCATGCGCACCAGGGAGCGGCGCATGGCGGCTTCGGCCCGGGCCCAGTCGATCTCCGCAGTCTTGCCCGCGGCGACACGCTTCTCGGCCCGTTCCTGGGCCCGCTTGGCCCGTTCTATATCAATCTCCCGGCCTTTTTCCGCCGATTCCGCTACGATGGTTACCTTCTCGCCAGTGACTTCGGCAAAGCCGCCGCTCACCGCCAGGTATTCAATCTGGCCGCCTTTGCGGTAGTACATCTCGCCGATTTCCAGGGCGCTCAGGAAGGGGATGTGGCCCGGCAAGACGCCGAACTGGCCTTCCACACCGGGGCACACCACCACGTCGGCCTCAGTGGACAAGACCAGGCGATCGGGAGTAACCACCTCCAACTGGAGTGCTTTTTCTGCCATAGGCTTGGTCTCCGTGGGCCTTTAGGCGGCTGCCAGCCGTTCGGCCTTGGCCACCGCTTCTTCGATGCCACCCACCATGTAAAAGGCCTGCTCCGGCAGATCGTCGTGCTTGCCTTCGATGATTTCCTTAAAGCCCCGCACGGTGTCCGGCACGGACACGAACTTGCCTTCCTGGCCGGTGAACTGGGACGCGACGAAGAAGGGCTGGGACAGGAAGCGCTGAATCTTCCGGGCCCGGGCCACGGTGAGCTTGTCTTCGTCGGAGAGTTCGTCGATGCCCAGAATGGCGATGATGTCCTGCAGGTCCTTATACTTCTGGAGGGTCTGCTGGACGTTCCGGGCCACGTAGTAATGCTCTTCGCCCACAACTTGCGGGTCCAGGATCCGGGAGGTGGAATCCAGGGGGTCCACCGAGGGGTAGATGCCCAGTTCCGTCAGGGCCCGGGAGAGCACCACGGTGCCGTCCAGATGGGCAAAGGTGGTGGCCGGGGCCGGGTCGGTCAAGTCATCAGCGGGTACGTAAATGCATTGTACCGAGGTGACCGAACCTTTCTTGGTGGAGGTAATGCGCTCCTGCAATTCACCGAGGTCGGTGCCCAGGGTGGGCTGGTAACCTACGGCGGAGGGCATGCGGCCCAAGAGAGCCGATACCTCGGAGCCCGCCTGGGTGAAACGGAAGATGTTGTCGATGAAGAGCAGGGTGTCCTGACCTTCTTCATCCCGGAAGTATTCCGCCGCGGTCAGGGCGGTCAAGGCTACCCGGGCCCGGGCCCCGGGGGGCTCGGTCATCTGTCCGTAGATCAAGGCCGCTTTTGGCAGTACGCCGGAGTGTTTCATTTCCAGGTAGAGATCGTTGCCCTCACGGGTACGCTCACCCACGCCGGCGAACACCGAAATACCACCGTGGTGCATGGCGATGTTGTGGACCATTTCCATCATGACGACGGTCTTGCCCACGCCGGCGCCGCCGAACATGCCCATCTTGCCGCCACGGGGGAAGGGAACCAGCAGGTCGATAACCTTAACCCCGGTTTCCAGCACCTTTACTGTGGTGTCCTGCTCCACGAACTCCGGCGCCAGACGGTGAATCGGCATATAATGCTTGGCAGTCACCGGACCCATACCGTCCACTGGGCGACCCACGACGTTGAGCACCCGGCCCAGGGCCTCGTGTCCCACCGGCACCATGATGGGGTTACCGGTGTCTTTTACGGGCATACCCCGTACCAGACCGTCGGTGGTGTCCATGGCGATGGTGCGGACCATGTTGTTCCCGAGATGCTGGGCGACTTCCACCACCAGGTTGTCTTCAATGTCGTCGATGGCGGGGTTGGTAATGAAAAGGGCGTTTTTAATGGCCGGCAGTTTGCCTTCTTCGAATTCCACGTCCACTACCGGACCGATAACGCGGGCGACTCTTCCGATATTCATATGCTGTAAATCCTCCTCATACGGGCGGCTTAGCCTTTAAGGGCCTCAGCCCCGCCCACGATATCCATCAGTTCTCTGGTAATGGCCGCCTGCCGGGCCTTGTTCATGATGAGACTCAAGGTGGTGATCATTTCTTTACAGTTAGCCTGGGCGTTATCCATGGCGGTCATCCGGGCGGCGTATTCGCTGGCGGAATTTTCCAGGAAGCCATGGTAAACCAGCACGTTGATATACTTGGGCAGCAGGTACTCCAGGAACTGCTCCATGGGCGGCTCGAAGAGATACTCGGTGCCGCCCCCGGCTTCCGCCACCGCCTCGGCCTCGGCCGGCTTGATGGGCAGCAACTGCACCATTTTGGGACGCTGGATCGCCATATTGATAAACCTGGCATGGATCAGGTGAACCTCTTGCACCCCTCCGGTCAGAAAGGCGCTCATGACCTCCCGGGCCACCGTCACCGCATTGGAAAAGTCGAACTTATTCCACACATCCACGTATTGGGCCATCATCTCCCGTTTGCGCCGCCGGAAGAAATCCCGGCCTTTGCGGCCTACGCAGATGAGGGAAACCTCGATACCCGCGGCCTCTTTTTCCCGGATGAACTTCACCGCGGTGTTGATCAGGTTGACGTTGAAGCTGCCGCACAGACCCCGGTCAGCGGTCATCAACACCACACCGACCCGTTCCACCGCGGCAGCCGGTTGGAAGAAGGGGTGGATCTCCGGTTCTACCCGGCCGGCCATATTGCCCAGCATCATGGCGAAGGCCCCGGCATAAGGCCGGAACCCTTCCATGCGCAGCTGGGCGCCCCGCAGTTTCGCTGCCGAGACCATGTTCATGGCCTTGGTGATCTGCTGGGTCTTCTTGACCGCCCCGATTTTGCGTTTAATATCTTGTAGGGTCGCCATGCTTATACCCCGCTCTTATGACGCGCTGACGACAGGCTGAAATACGGAATCAAACTCTTCCAAGATAACCTTCATCTTGGCATCGATTTCCGAAGTAAACTCTTTCTTCTCTTTGATATCGGCCAGCACGCCAGCGTACTTCGAATCCATAAAACTGTAGAGCTGCTGTTCGTAAGACCCCAGCACATCGATGGGATACTTGTCCAGGAAGCCCCGGGTGCCGGCAAAGATGATGGACACCATCTTCTCCATGGGCAGCGGCTGATACTGGGGCTGCTTCAGGACTTCCACCAGCCGGGCGCCCCGGTTGAGCTGCTGCTGGGTGGACTTGTCCAGCTCGGAGCCGAACTGGGCGAAGGCCGCCAGTTCCCGGTACTGGGCCATTTCCAACCGCAGCATGCCGGCCACCTGCTTCATGGCCTTCACCTGGGCGGCGCCGCCGACCCGGGAGACCGAGAGACCGACGTTGATGGCGGGCCGGATACCGGAGAAGAACAGGTTCGGTTCCAGGTACACCTGCCCGTCGGTGATGGAAATGACGTTGGTGGGAATGAAGGCCGATACGTCACCCTGCTGGGTTTCGATGATGGGCAGGGCGGTGAGAGAACCGCCTCCCAGGGTATCGTTCAGCTTGGCGGCCCGCTCTAGCAACCGGGAGTGGTTGTAGAAGATGTCACCGGGATAAGCTTCACGTCCCGGCGGGCGGCGCAGCAGCAGGGACATCTGCCGGTAGGCCTGGGCCTGCTTGGTCAGATCATCATAGATGATCAGCGCGTGGCGGCCTTTGTCCCGGTAATACTCGCCCATGGCGCAGCCGGCGAAGGCGGCGACGTACTGCAAGGGGGCGGGCTCGGAAGCCGAGGCGTTGACCACGATGGTGTGACCCATGGCGCCGTGGCGCTCCAGGGCGTCCACCACCTGGGCCACGGTGGATTTCTTCTGACCGATGGCTACGTAGACGCAGACGATGCCGGAGTCCTTCTGATTGATGATGGCATCGACGCAGAGGGCGGTTTTGCCGATCTGACGGTCGCCGATGATCAACTCCCGCTGGCCACGGCCGACGGGGGTCATGGCGTCGATAGCCTTGTAGCCCGTATACATGGGCTCATTCACCGGCTGACGTTCGATGACGCCAGGGGCCTTAACCTCGATGCGCCGGAACTCCTTGGTGTCGATAGGACCTTTACCGTCAATCGGATTACCCACGGGATCGATGACCCGGCCGAGGACCGCATCCCCGACGGGCACCTGAGCGATACGACCGGTGCGTTTAACGATGTCGCCCTCTTTGATGTGGGTATCTTCACCCAGGATGGCAACACCGACGTTGTCCTCTTCCAGGTTCAGGGCGAGACCAAAGATGCCCCCGGGGAACTCCAGGAGCTCCATGGCCATGCATTTTTCCACGCCATAGACCCGGGCGATACCATCACCGACGGACAGAACCGTGCCGGTTTCGGCCACCTCTACCTTCTTCTCGTAATCCCGGATCTGAGAGCGAATAATTTGGCTGATTTCTTCGGCTCTAATTTCCATTTATAAGACCTCACCTTTTATTAAGGATTCTCTCAAATAATTGATCTGGGTGCGGACACTGCCATCCAGCACCAAGTCCCCCACCTTGGCGATTACACCGCCGATGATGCTGGGATCTTCCTCCACCTCCATGACCACGGTGCTGCCGGTCAGCTTCTCCAGTGTCTGGCGGAGTTGATCCTGGGTAGCCTCATCCAGGAAAATCGCCGTTTTTACCTTGGCGCGGCTGACGTTTTCCACCTCGTCCACCATCTCCTGGTAAGCCATGGCGACTCCGTCCACGGTATTGAGGCGGTGTTTATCAAGGAGAAGTTGCAGCAGATTGGACACCATGAGCGGCAGCTGCAACAGTTCGATCATGCGCAGGAGTAATTTACTACGATCCTCCCGGCTGTGGATGGGGTTGAGCAAGGCATCCTTCAACTCGGGTTCCCGCGCTAAAAGATGGGCGAACCCACTGAGCCCTTCCCCATACTCTTTGTAATGATCATCTTCCTTGCCCATGGTCAGCAAGGCCTTGGCATAACGTCGGGCAACGGTCATGTCAATCAATGGGTTTCCACCACCTTCTTTAAATATTCCTCCACCAGACCCTGCTGGTCGGCGTAGGTAGCCTTCTCTTTAATCATATCCGTGGCCATCTGGGTGGCCAGGCCCACAATTTCCTCTCTCAGGTCTTGAGCGGCTTTTTTGGTTTGCTGCCGAATGGTGAAGGCCGCCATTTCTTTGATGCGCTCCGCCACCAATTCAGCCTTATCCAGAATTTTCGCCTTTTCCATTTCACCTTCAGCGATAAATTGCTGGATAACCTTTTCCCGCTCTTTGGCGACTTCGTGCAGGCGGGTCTCCGCAAGCTTGACGGCCGCTTCGGCTGCGGCTTGCTGGGCGGTCAATTCTTCCAGATTCGTCGCCACGTCCTGGGAGCGTTGACCGAAGAATTTTTTCGCCGGTTTGGCCACCAACTTGATCAGAATGGCAGCAAACACCACGAAATTGACGGTGCGCCAAATGAGGTCTTGGATCTTTTCCGGAGAAATTCCGTGTCCGCCACCATGAGCCGCTTCCGAGGCCGCGGCTACTCCAGCCAGAAGCAAGCCTGCCCCTACGCCCCAGAAAACTGCCAGAGTCCTGCGCCAGCCGGTTCTGCGTCCGCCATTCATGAGAGTTCCCTCCCCAGAATCTTGGTGGCCAGCAGCTGGGCAAAGCTCTGGGCCTGCGTCTGCAGGGCTATCCGGGCCTTGGCCATGTCAGCTTTGATTTTCTTCTCAACCGTAGCCCATTCCACTTCCACCTGGCGCTTGACTTCTTCCAGGAGGGTTGTTTCAGCCTGGGCCCCTTCCTGCTTCAAGTTCTCCCGGGCTCCGGCGCCGGCGCGCCGGGCTTCGGCCAGTTTCTCCTTGATCTCATCCTCCAGGCTGCGGCCCTGATCCGACAGGAGGTTAATCTCAGCCTCCTGGGCCAGCAATTTGGCCTGCCGATCCCTGATAATTGCGCGGATGGGACGGAACAAAACCACGTTCAGGAGAAAGACCAGGAGCAGGAAATTGATAAGCTGCGCGTACAATGTCCAATCAATGTCAATCATTCCTGGCTGCCACCTCGTATTTTATTTACTAAAATCAAATACTTAACGGTAATAAGCGAGTGTCGCCTGGGGTTAAGGCCATGTGTAACTTTTCACGAATGCCTTTTTAGCCTATTTTCCCTTGCCTGTCAAAAACTTTTTGCAAAAAAAAATCACCCCACGAATAAGTAGCGGCGCATGCGGATATTCAGGAGAAAACCTACCCCCAAAAGAGTAGTGACCAGAGAGGAGCCCCCATAGCTGAACAGAGGCAGCGGGATGCCCACCACTGGCAAGAAACCGGTGACCATACAGAGGTTGATAAAAATCTGCCAGAAGATCAGGGCCGTCACCCCCAGGGCCAGCAGGTGGCCGAAGCGCTCCTTGCAGTCCCGGGCCACGCTCAAGCCCCAGAGGGCGAGCCCCGTGAAGAGCAACAGCAAGACCACGGAGCCCACAAAGCCCCACTCTTCAGCGAATACGGAAAAAACGAAATCCGTGTGCTGTTCCGGTAAAAAATAAAGCTGGCTCTGCGTGCCTTCCAAAAAACCCTTGCCCCAGAACTGGCCGGAGCCCACCGCGATCATGGACTGCAAGATGTGGTACCCCGCGCCTAAAGGGTCTTTTTCCGGGTTGAGAAAGGTCAGTACCCGCTGGCGCTGATAATCCTTGAGGAAATGCCAGATCAACGGGGACAGTAAGAACAGGGTCAGACCGCAGCCCATGAGGGTCCGCCAGTTCACGCCCACAAATAAGATGATGCTGACGGCCACCAGGACCACCAGCAGCCCCGACCCCAGGTCGGGCTGTTTGATGATCAACGCCGCCGGGATCATCACCATGATGCCGGGAATGATCAAATCTTTGAGACGCATGCCTTCCAGCATCGGCCGCCGGTGGAAGTAGGTGGCCAGCGCCAGGATGATGGCGATCTTGGCCAACTCCGAGGGCTGAAAGGAAAGGGGACCAAGAGCCAGCCAGCGCCGGGAGCCGTAAACCACCTTGCCCCCGAACATCACCGCCACCAGCAATAAAATACAAATGATATAGAGGGGGTAACTCAGCTTCTCCAGGTGCCGGTAATCCACGAGCAGGATCAGGCACAGTACTCCGAGCCCCAAGCCCAGCCAGTAAAGCTGCTTAATGTAGAGCGGCGTCTCCCCGCCCTGCCGATTAAACCCGGCGCTATAGAGATTGACGATGCCCATGCCGACGATAATCAGCACCAGCCCCAAGAGCACCCAGTCAAAATTTTGGATTAATCGGCGATCGAACATAATCAGTGGCCAGTGATCAGTGATCAGTGATCGAGTTGTTAATTTCGTTGATATTTATAAATAAATCTAAGACCTTATCTGTTAGATTGCCTGCGGACAGACCCATCAACTTCTTTTGAAGTTTCAGAGCGCATTTCCAGTCTTCGAGAGAAGTGAGGATATGAGTCGAGTCTTCCACGAAATATAGAAAGATCAAATAGGCTTCTATATGTGCTTTTTCCCTGAGGAAATAAAGGTGAGCCAGCCTGTTAGCATATTGATAAAAGCCAAATTTCCAGTCAATACGGGATTCCCGGCAACTTAGCCACTGCTGGGTTTCAGCCAGGCTTGTAGAAATGGTTTTTAAGGAATCTTTATCCTTGGCGCCGCAGAATGACACCAATTCAGGCACATTAGCTTTTGCCTCGATTAATATATAGGCTTTGCCATCTGATGTTTTCCCTAAGGCGTCCCATTGAGGGCCATTCTTAGGCCAGAAATAATTCAATTTTTCGGATAGGTCTGCAAGTCCTATCTGCTTCAGGAAATCGATGTCTCGATATTCGGCGTATCCGTCTAGTTTCAGAGGAGATATCCAGCAAATTTCTCGGCCGGATAAAGATGTTATTTTCTGCTGAATAAGTCTATTGAGGCACTCAGGATAGGTGTTAATGATTTCCTGTAGCCATTTCTGACTGCCTTTGGGATTTTCTTTTAGTTGCGTAACTCTCATTTTTGTGCTCGAACCCGATCAAAGGCATACTGATCACTGACCACTGGCCACTGATCACTCTCCTACGTCTCCACCCTATGATTCAACGACTCCCTCAAGGTCTGCTGGTCGGCGTACTTGATCTCGCCGCCCATGGGTAGGCCGTAGGCGATGCGGGTGACTTTGATCCCCAGCGGTCGCAATTCCTGGGCGAGATACGTGGTGGTGGTCTCACCTTCGAGCGATGGGTTGAGGCCCAAGATCACTTCCTTGACTTCCTCCTTCATGATCCGGTCCAGCAGTTCCATGATGCGGATATCGTCGGGGCCGACCCCCTCCAGAGGCGAGATCAGCCCGCCCAGGACGTGATAGAGGCCCTGGTACCACCCCACTTTTTCAATGGCCAAGAGGTCCCCGGGCTCCGCCACCACCATGATCTGGCCCTGGTGGCGCGCCGGGTTGGCGCAGATGGGGCAGAACTCCTGGTCCGCAAAGGCGTAGCAGCGGCGGCAGAGCTGAATCTTTTCCTTCAACTCCATCAAGGCGTTGGCCAACTCCAGCACCTCGGCCTCCGAGGCTCTGAGCAAGTGCAGGGCCAGGCGGGAGGCGGTTTTCTCCCCTATCCCGGGCCATTTACTCAAACCCATGATCACCCGGCGCAAGGCCGCGGGGTAGGCGTTTCCTGCCATCTAATTTCCTTATTATAGGGCGCACCGTGTGCGCCATAAACTTTGAACCCTGAACTTTTCAGACCGGCGGCCACAGGCCGCCCTATTTTTCTGGCAACTGACTACTGGCCACTGGCCACTGCTTTTAAAACAATCCCGGTATCTGCATGCCGCCGGTGAGTTTGCTCATCTCCGCGGCCATCATTTCCCGGGAGCGGTTCAAGGCTTCGTTGATGGCGGCCTGAATCAGGTCTTGGAGCATATCCACGTCGTCCGGCGCCACCACTTCCGGGTCGATGCGCAGGGACAACAGTTCCTGGCGGCCATTGACCACGGCTTCCACCATGCCGCCGCCGGCCTGGGCGCTCACCGTACGATTGCCCAGTTCCTCCTGCATCGCCATCATCTTGGCCTGGAGCTTCTGGGCCTGCTTCATCATACCGCTCATATCTTTCACTTGGGTTCCTCCTTCTCCGGCGGGGCGCCCAGCCATTCGCCCCCAAAGATTTCCAGGGCCTGTTGCTGGAGCTTCTTCATGTCCAAGGATTTTTTGGGGGCCGCGGGAGCCTTTTTCGGGGTCTTGGGCGCGTCCACTTCAAATTCCACAGTGGTCTCGGGGCCGAAAAAGCCCTGGGCCAACTCCCGCAGGCGAGCTTCGTGGTTAGCCCCGTTGGCATTCCAGGTGCGCTTCAAGCCGATCTTCAAGCAATGGTCTTTCATCCCCAAGAATCGGCAGTCGGCCAGCTTACCGTATAATGGCGCGTTTCCGGTTTCCTCGACATGCTGGAGGAAGGCCTGCCAGCGATCCGTCGGGCTCGCGTCCGCGGGGAGTTCAGCCGGAGCGACGACCGGTTCCGCAGTGCTCTGAATGGCCGGCGAGGACTTGCGCTCCGGGGGAACAGACTTTGACGCAATCGGCGCCCCGGTTTCCAGGCGCCGTTCCAAGGCCGAAAGCCGCCCCAGCCATTCGGCCAGGGGCATAATCGGCTCCAAATGAATCACCCTCAGAAGCAGGACCTCCAGGGCCAGCCGGGGCTGCGGCGACCGTTTCAATTCCTCTTCCCCCTGGAGCAACACGCTCAGGAGGTTGTGCAGGTGGACCGGCGGGACTGCGCGGGCCAGGCGGGTCAGGTCGTCCCACTCGGTGTCGGCCACCGCGGCCAGGTGCCGGGCCTCGGGATGAAGCCCCGCCACCAGCAGATGCCGGGCATAGAGGATCAGGTCCTGATAAAATCTGCCCAAGTCCTGCCCCTGAGTATAAAGCGCCTCAATCAGATTCAGGAGGTCGGGTCCATTGCGGTTGATAATGGCCTGCAAAGCCCCTAACAGAGAGCCCCGGTCGGTCACTCCCAGGATGCGGGCAATCTCCGAGGCATTGACGCCGTCTCCCCCGAAAGTCACCACCTGGTCCAAAAAACCCTGTGCGTCCCTCAAGCCGCCTTCCGCGGCCCGGGCCACCAGGGCCAGCCCCTCGGGATCAATATGCCAGCCTTCTTGCTCAGCCAACTTGGCCAGATGGGCCTGGATCAGCCCGGTGGGAATCCGCCTGAAATCGTAGCGCTGGCAACGGGACATGATGGTCACCGGCACCTTATGGGGCTCGGTGGTGGCCAGGACAAAAACTGCGTGGGCCGGGGGCTCTTCAAGGGTCTTCAACAGGGCGTTGAAGGCCTCCTTGGTGAGCATGTGGACTTCGTCGATGATGTAGACCTTGTACTTGCCCTGGGCCGGCAGGTACTTGATCTTCTCCCGCAAATCCCGGACTTCGTCGATGCCCCGGTTGGAGGCGCCGTCGATTTCCAGCACGTCCAGGAAGGAGCCGTTGGTGATTTCCCGGCATATCTGGCAGGTGTTGTCGGGGTGGGGCGTGGGGCCGGCTTCGCAGTTGAGCGCCTTGGCCAGGATGCGGGCCACCGAGGTCTTGCCAACGCCCCGGGGGCCGCTGAACAGAAAGGCATGAGCCACCCGACCCGCGGCCAGGGCGTTCTGCAACGTGCGGGTGATGGGTTCTTGACCCACCACTTCCTCAAAGTTTTGGGGGCGCCATTTCCGGGCCAGAACCTGATAAGCCATAAGGGATTTACTACTTTTGGTTTTTGGGTCTTCGGTTTACAGAGGAAATGGCATCCAAGGGCTGAGAGGGGAAAAGCTACTTGGCCTGAGGATTATCCTCCCAAAGACCGAAGCCGTTATTTTCCGGATCAAGACACACCGCAAAGTATCCCATTCCGGGTATGGCCATTTTTGGAACGACTACCTGGCCCCCAAGCCTCGCTACCTTGTCCACATATTCATCGACGGTCGGCACATCGATATAAATAGTAATCTGTTGCTGAGGGTCTTGACGCTGCATCATTCCCCCGCCAAGGCCACCCATCTCGGGTTTCTCGTCACCGGTCATGATCGACCAGTAATCCATGGGGCTGGGACCGGTGAATTTCTCGATCTTCCAGCCGAACAACTCGCCATAGAACTTTTGAGCCCTTCCGACATCATCCGCGGGGATTTCAAAGTGAACGACTTTGAACATATCCTTGCCTCCCTTTTCTGGTAAACTTTAATAGAAAAAGTAGGTCCGGCTGTCGTCAAATGCAAGTGGCGGAGAGAGAGGGATTCGAACCCTCGGAGGACTTATTAGGCCCTCACACGATTTCCAATCGTGCCCCTTCAGCCTCTCGGGCATCTCTCCGGTGGGTATATTTTCTACATTTTCTACTCGTTCCCAAGCTCTGCTTGGGGACGCATCTTTTCGGTCCAAGCTCTGCTTGGACACCTTACAGCTTACTGCTCACCGTTCAGGCTTGGCCACCAAAACCTCGTTCTTCTTCTCTTCATCCGGCAAGGCATTATACTCTTCTGCCGTGATAATGCAATCAAGGGGAGGGGCTTTCCAGGTCTTCCTGGCAGGAATTGTCTGCCCCCAGGGATATCTCACAATTCTTGCTGATACAGGTCAGTCCCATGGGCCCGCCCTCCTGACCGCTACGGCGAAAAAACCTCCCATGATCCTACCCTTTTCGCCTTTTTCCCTTTTCGCCCCCAAAAAATGGCGGAGGGGGTGGGATTCGAACCCACGTGAGGGTGATTAGCCCCCAAGTCGATTTCGAGTCGACCCCGTTACGGCCTCTTCGGTACCCCTCCTGGAAAGTCGGTTTTCAGTTTTCCGTATTATTGTGCTGCTTTCCTGCCAGCAACCGGCTGGCAGCCGACCCCGCCCTTCAGCGCCGGGCCTTAAAAAACTCTTGTACCAGCTCCCGGCACTCCGCCTCCCGGACGTCGCCGGTAACTTCCAGGCGGTGGTTGAAACGGGTATCTTCGGGCAAGCGGTAGAGCGACACGCAGGCGCCGCCCTTGGGGTCTGAAGCGCCGAACACCAGGCGCCGCACGCGGGCGTGCAGCAGCGCTCCCAGGCACATGATACAAGGCTCAATGGTAACATAAAGGCTTGACCCCAGCAACCGGTAATTCCCCAAAAGCCGCGCCCCTGCCCGAAGGGCCAAA
Organism: Desulfobaccales bacterium; assembly: GCA_041648175.1. NCBI lineage: Bacteria > Pseudomonadati > Thermodesulfobacteriota > Desulfobaccia > Desulfobaccales > Desulfobaccales bacterium. Next base: position 40,942 of record JBAZPO010000005.1, read on the forward strand.
ATCTCGGCGTGCGCGGTGGGGTCAGATAAACCGATGGGCCGGTTAAAGGTCCGGGCCAGAAACTCGCCCCCCTCCCCTACCAGCACCGCGCCCACGGGCACCTCTCCCGCGGCCAGGCCCTCCCGAGCCGCCTCCAGGGCCAGCCCCATGTAATAAGTATCCGATTCCATTATTGATATTATAAATATGACGCCAAAAGATAGGAGAATTACAACGAGCGCGGGTTTTCGAGGTATATCAAGGCTTGCACCTCGTAACCCCGGAGCAGTTCCAACGCCTTAGTTTCCTGGGCCAGCAAGTCCTGGCAGCGCTCCCGGTATGCGGCCGTAAGACCTGACCGACCCATGAGGTCTTGAATGGCCGCCATCTGGCGCCGGTGCCGGGCCGCCAGCAGCCGCAGGCGCAGGACGATTATCTGGGCCAGGAGGGAATTGTCGGCCCACTTCAGGTGGTGCAGGGCTCCGGGGAAATCTTCCTCTTCAAGCGCCTCCAGGACCAGGTGGCGATAGTACCCGGTGGGGAGAATCCCCGCGTCCGCCACCGGCCCGGCCAGCACCTGACGGCCCAGGCGCACCAGCAGACCCAGGCCAAACATTTAGGCCTGCTGGGCCGAAATGCCCGCGTCCACCATGTTGCCCAGAATCTCCCGCAACTCCGGCAGGTCCTCGGTCAACTCCTCGATACGGCGTTTCACTTCCTGGTAGTCGCGCTCCTGGCCGGTTTTGGCCCGCTCCAGGGTGTCCGCGAGCGACCGGGACAGGCGCTGGTCCAGGCGCCACATGCCCGCGGCCGCGCCCACCAACTCCAAAAGACCCGTGGTGACGTGGTGCCCGGTGACTTCCATGATCGCCACTTCGGCCACCCAGCCGGCTGCACCGCCCACCAAAGCGCCGGTTACGGAAAGGTCTTTTTTGGCCATGATGTCCTCCTGTTCTAAAAAGTTCAAGGTTCAAGGTTCAAAGTAAAGTGGCGGTCGGGGCGCCCGCCCTACCTACTTTTCATGATATATGGGTGAACCACTGGCTCATGAGCGACTGCTTGCTGGGGCTGCGCAGGGGCGGTTTTAAACCCGCCCCTACAACCCCACAATTCAATGAATTTTTAACCGGCCGTCTTATCCATCTGCGCCACATCCTGCTTCTGCCCCAGCCGCTCCGCCAGGCGTTGGGTCTCGGTCAGCATCCGCCCGATATGCCGGTCCTTTTCGGCCAGGCGGCGCGTAAGGACGCGGTTTTCCGACCGCAAGCGGCCGACCTCGGATTTCCCCAGCCAGCCGCGGATACGGATAACCAGGAGGGTTCCTCCAACTCCCAGGCCCCCCCCCAGGATCAAGCCGATCAACAAGTCCAGGGGTTTGATCTCCATATAGAAGGTGTTTTCGGTTTTCAGTTTTCAGTGAACGAGATTAATTTTTGTTGTGGCGTCCTTGCCCCAATACTGTTGAAATATTAGCATTAGTACAAGGTTATGTCAATTTGGACCGGGATCCGAAAGCCGCTTGTCAAGGCGGGGTAACTCGTGCCACAATAAGGCTGCTGAGCGGCTTTTGCCGACAACTTAAAAGTGAAAACTGAAAACCATCTACATAGGAGTCGTGTATGAGCGATATCAAGGCCATGTACCGCACCGTGATGGCGGACCATTTCCCCCCGGAGATGACCATCAGCTTTGGCGACCAAAAGCTCATCTACCGCAAGCGCACCTGGAAATTGCCCGACGCCAAGGGCGAGGTCATCGAAATGGGGTTGCGCTACGGGGAGAACCCCGGCCAGGAAGCCGCGCTCTATGAACTGGCGGGAGGGCACCTGGCCTTGGGGGAGTGTCACTTCCTCGACCCCAACAACGGCTTGACCTCCGCCATCGATGAAGCGGCTATGGTCCAGGCCGGCAAGCACCCGGGCAAGACCAATCTCACTGACCTGGATAACGGCTTAAACATCATCAAGTGGCTCCAAAAGAAACCCGCCGCGGTTATCCTCAAGCACAACAACCCCTGCGGCGCGGCCTGGGCCAATTCCCTGGCCGAGGCCTATGACAAGGCCAACCTGGCCGACCGCATCGCCGCGTTCGGGGGCGCCGCAGTCTTCAACCGGCCCCTGGACAAGGCCACCGCCGAGCTGGTCTCCCAGAACTACCTGGAAGTACTGGCCGCCCCCGATTTCGAGGCCGGCACCCTGGATATTCTGAAGAAAGCCAAGGACCTCAGGATCATCAAGGTCCCCAACTTCGGGCGCCTCCAACACCTGATCCACAACCGCTTCGTGGACTTCAAATGCCTGGTCGACGGCGGCATCATCGTGCAGCAGTCACCCTTAAACGTCATTCAGAAAAAAGAGGATTTCAAGCCCGCGGTAGCTACCTATAAGGGCCAGGAATACCGCTGCGTGCGCCAGCCCACCGAAGCAGAGTATGAAGACCTCCTGTTCGGCTGGTGGGTGGAGCAGGGCATTACCTCCAACTCGGTGATTTTCGTCAAAAACGGGTGCACCGTAGGGATCGGCACCGGCGAACAGGACCGGGTGGGCGTAGCCGAAATCGCGGTCTTCAAGGCCTACACCAAATACGCCGACGCCCTCTGCTTCAAGCAGTTCGGCATGCCCTACAAACAACTTGAAATGGAAATCCTCCAGGCCAAACGGGACGCCTCGGACCAGACGGTCATCGACCTGGCCACACGGGAGGCCAAAGCCGGCCTCATCGGCGCGGTGATGATCTCCGACGCCTTCTTCCCCTTTAGGGACGGGGTGGACGTGGGCATCAACCAAGGCATCACTGCCGTAGCCCACGCCGGCGGCTCCGTCCGGGACTACGAAGTCATCGAAGCCTGCAACGAAGCCTTCCCCCCCGTAGCCATGGTCTTCACCGGGCAGAGGTGTTTTAAGCATTGAGGATGGATTTTGGGGAGGGGGCCATGGGCCGACGGCCCCTGCCCCCTGCCCCCTCCCCCCAATCCCTCCCCCAACCCCCATAAGAGAATGTAGGTTGGGGCCCCGCCCACCACACAAAAAGGCAGGCTAAGTAATAATTATTATTGCTCAGGCGTAAGGCCGTTATCAGCGCTCTTCTTCAATAGTTTCTCTATGCGACCCAATCCATGAATAAATTCACGTGTATCAAGGAAGTAGTTCGGATATGCACGACGCAAGTTTTTGATTGAACCGGCAGACACTAGAACCGCCTGAATTCCCTCACCATTAGCTATTCTCTGTTCTGCTTGACTATATTCTTTGCTGGCCTCATCTAAGTTACTCTGGCTATAGGAACGGATGTTAACGGTCTTTTCTTTAGGATTAAGAATGACAAGGTGATAACTTCCACTTTTCCTGTCGGCATATACCCTTTCAGCAGCAACACTGTAGGCTACCAGCTTTGGGCGCACATCTAATAACTGGGCGCTTTCAATAACAGCCTTAAATGTCTCTTCCTTCGTCAAATCTTCATAGCCCGGAACAGGAGGAGTTTTTTCAATATGGGCAAAAGCCGACCCTGTTAGGGAGAAGAAATTAAGCCACATCTGAGGACCTTCACTTGATTTTAAAGCATGGTCTAAGAATGTACCCATGGTCTCAACCGCAGTAGCCCATGCGTGTTGCAATCGCGATCTAATTTGTAGCTCAATAAAAAGTCCATCATATTGGGGCTCGAGAGGGTTCTTGTATCGATAGACAAGATGAACGCTTCTATAACCGGAACTTTTTGGGTTGGTAATATAATCTCGTTCGGCAACAAGCTCATGATTGAATCTTGTATTCCTATAGTTCTCCTCTAAGGCACGAACGTTATCGAGTGTAGATACTACTGCTCTAATGCCCCCAATATCCTGCATGCGCGCCAACTGCATTGACTTGAAACGTCTAAGTTTTTGATATATTGAAAAGAACCTTTTAAGTCGTTGCGCTACGATCGCTTTGTGGTCAATAGCTTTTAGTTTTTGCCTCAAGGTTGCTTGGAAAGTATTGATTGGGTAGCCATGGCACGACCTCCAGTTGTCCAAAACATCAACTGCCCATAATAATTGTTGGGAATCCTTGGTTCCACTTAAAAGAATATTTCCTGCTTTATTGACCTGATTTTTTGTAAATTTTAGCGTTGGCCAAGGCATAACTCAATTCCTTCAGAGGTGCAAAGCTTTGCTTTGCTTAACTGATGAGATGATTTTAGGCTTTACTAACACCTGAGTTGCCCAAGCAAAGCTTGGGCCGCCCCCCGCTCTATTTTCCCCTTTTCGCAAACACCCGAAAACACCGCCACCGCGATAACCACCCAAATGACCCAGGCCAACCAGGCCTTTCCAAGGCCAACGCTGCCGATTTCTTGCCCCATTTTTTGCAGCGAATCCGCATAGGGAATGAGGCTGATACCCACCAAAGCGGCAGTAAACAGCATCACCACTGCCACATCGATGAGATCGAGAGTGGTGAAGATAAGATAGCCGGTGATGACCAACAGCACCAGGTAAATAGCCATCACGATGCCGGAATGCCCGAAAAAAGCCTGTGTCGCCCCCAGCCATTTCTCAGGACTTGCCAGCAGGAATGCCAGCTTGATCAGGATGAGTCCGGCGAAAACGCTGGCCAGGATTTTTTTCCCCAACATAGTTATCTCCCGCGTAGAAAGGCGCGTCACCCGTCTTACCTTTCCTCATCCGCTTTTACTGACCCCCGGTCCCTGACACCTGACACCTGCTTTTCAGTCGTCCTCTTCATCGTCATTATCGTCAAAAGTCTTGATTTTACCGGATTTTTTTATGCGGTGGGCCACCTTGGTGGCCTTGGCTGGAGGCGGCTCCTGATAGCCATTGTAGCTCTTCACCAGTTCCAGGTAGCGCAAGGGATCAAAGTTGATCTGCTGGTATTGCTGAAAGACCTTGCCGCCGCCCAGGTAGCTATGCACCTGACGTTTTTGAAAGTCCACGAATCCTAAAGAGGTCTTGAACGCGATGTCATGGCTCATGAAGTTCGGGGCCTTGGTGGCCTTGGTCTCCACGGACACGGGGTCGTTGGTAAATTCAAAAGAGTGGTAGAGACCGAACAGATGGCCCAGTTCGTGGATCATCAAATTGGCCAGCCAATGCCGGTTCAGGCTGGCATCTTTGGGGTCGGCGGAAAATTCGGCCTTCCGGAAGCGCTTGAAGGAGATGTGAATGCTGGATAAATTCAGGTGGGCAAAGGCGCACTTGTCCAGGCATACCTGGAGAAAGCGCAACTGAAATGGCGGGGCCACTTCGAAGGCATGGAAGCTCTGGTTCAGCCATTGCTTGTCCGTCAGCAGTTCGATGCGGAGGCGTTTGCCCGGAGCCAGAGGCCCTGGCTGGCCGGACACTCCCACCAGGTTCACTCCCATCCCGGCGTAGAATTGCTGCACCTGCTGCCAGACCTGAGCCAACATGCGGCGGCAGTCAACCAGTCCCGGGTCGGGAGAGACGTAGAGCTCCACCGTAACGGTCTTGGGTGAGAGATCCACCGTTCCCAGGTCGGCCAAGGAGAACAGAGCTGCTTCTTCCCGTGAGTTAAGATTGCCCCCCTGGGCCGCCGCTCCCAACAGTCCCCAGGCCAGCATCAACACCAGTGCCATGCTCCCTAATTTCGCCACCCTGGAAAATTTCATCCTTTTTTCCTTGCTTCCTCTGGTTATTTTTATAAACTTAAAAAGTTTAAGGAGGATGCGTCATGTCCTATATGTGTGACATTTGCGGCAAACACCCTGAAGTGGGTAATAACGTCAGCCATGCCAACAACCACACCAAGCGCCGCTGGAAGCCCAATCTGCGGAAGGTTCGGGCCTTGAGCAAGGGTTCGGTCCGCTATATCCAGGTATGCACGCGTTGTTTGCGCTCCGGTAAGGTCGTAAAACCCGCTTAAAAGCAACTGATAACTTTTTAGTTATCAGCGGTCAGCTTCAATTAAAATTTCTTAAAGGCAGGCCTCCCTCGAGGCCTGTTTTCATTTTTGGGCAACGCTCATACTCGTTGCCAAAAGTTTTTTCCTAACTCACCCCTCACCCTCTCCCACAAGGGGAGAAGGGACTAAAAGGAAAGAACTTTTGGCAAGCGCGCCATAAATTGGCTAGGCTACTTGATTTGATCAAAATAAATAAAGGAGCTTTCAAGCCACCCATACTCTTGGAGGATAAACCAGATAGAAGATCAAACGATATTTGTTTTCGGTTTAAGCCTGCTGTAATCATTGCCTTGAATCCCAGCCCCTGATAGCATGTCCTGACTTGCTAATTTCAGTATAGCAGTTAAACGCTTATCCCTTAGCTCCGGTTAATTTATTATAATTATTATAAATCAAATAGAGATTCGTGCCAAAACATTAAAGAAAACCTTGGAGCATGCAACGCAGCATCCAACATCCCGTCCGAAAATGATCCCGACCTCAGAAGCCCCCACCTTGTGGGAGGTGGCCGTGGCCGTGCCCCTAGCCCACTCCCTGACATATCGCCTTCCTGAGGCCCTTGCGACCGCGGCCCAGGTGGGCAGTCTGGTCCGGGTGCCGGTGGGCCGCCGCCAGGTAACCGGATATCTCCTCAACCCCACTCTTTCTCCTCCCCCCGGAACCCTCCGGGACATCCAGGCAGTGCTTGACCCCATACCCCGTTTCGGTCCGGAGTTGGTGCCCCTGTTCCGCTGGCTGGCGGATTACTATCAATATCCCCTGGGGGAAGCCTTAAACTTCATCATTCCCGGAGGTGCGCCGGCAACAAAGGCGCGGCGGGAATTATGGGCCTGTCCCATCGATCAACCCGAGAGCGACCAATTTTCAGAGAAGCGCCTGGGTCCCAAGTCCCGGGCCGTCCTGGCGCATCTCCGAGAGGCCGGCCCCACTGCGGTGCCCGATCTTAAGCGCCGTTTTCCCGCCTGTCGCGACAGCCTGCGTAGACTGGCCGCCCGAAACTTAATTTTGTTGGAAGATCGCACCAGGCTGCGCACCCTCCCAAACGAGACCCCTTTCAGCCCGGAAGAGTCTCACCTCACCCTTGTTCCTGAACAGGAGCAGGCCCTGGCGGCCATTGTCCAAGGAATTGACGCAGGCGGGTTTGTTCCCTTTCTGCTGCACGGCGTCACCGCCAGCGGCAAAACCGAGGTCTATCTGAATGCAGCCAGCCATGCTCTGGCCCGGGGGCGCCAGGTTTTGGTCCTTTTGCCCGAGATCGCCCTGACCCACCCCGTGGCCCAGGCCTTTAAGCGCCGCTTCGGCCCCCGGGTCACCCTGCTCCACAGCGGCCTTTCCGAGGCCTTCCGGGTGGACCAGTGGCGCCGCATCATGGTGGGAGAAGTGGATATTGTGGTGGGGGCGCGCTCCGCGGTCTTTGCCCCCTTACCGCGCCTTGGATTGGTGGTTGTGGATGAAGAACACGACCCCTCTTACAAACAAGAAGGCGGCCTCCTCTACCAGGCTCGGGATGTGGCTCTCTATCGGGGGAAACTGGCGGAAGCGGCGGTAGTCCTGGTCTCCGCCACTCCCCAGGTGGCCACCTGTTATTATGCCCGGGCAGGAAAATATCGCTATCTCCATCTCGGCTACCGGGTCACCCCCCAGGACCTGCCCGAAATCCAGCTTGTGGACTTGCGAACCCAGCGGGATAAGAGTCTCAAGATCATTTCCCGGCCTCTGCTCACGGCCCTGGAGGACGTGCTCCGCCGAGGCGAACAAGCCCTGCTGTTCCTCAATCGCCGGGGATATGCCCGGGCCATGTTTTGTCTCTTTTGCGGCCACGTCTTCCAGTGCCGCAATTGCAGCGTGGCCCTGACCCACCACCAGGCCCAGGGCCGCCTGGTCTGCCATTATTGTGGTTATGCCGAGGCGGTGCCTTCAATCTGCCCCCTATGCCAGTCCACCGCAATCAAGCGTTACGGCGTAGGCACCGAACAGGTGGAAGCGGAGGTTAAACTAAAGTTGCCCGGGGTCCGGGTAGCCCGCCTGGACCGGGATACCGCGCCCCACAGCGGCCGAGCCCTGACGGTTTTGCAGGACTTTGCCGCGGGTGAGTTGGATTTTTTGGTGGGCACCCAGATGATCGCCAAGGGCCATCACTTCCCCCAGGTAACCCTTGTGGGGGTCATCGCCGCCGATCTCAGTCTCTTCTTCCCTGAGTATCATGCCGGCGAGCGCACCTTCCAACTCCTGTCCCAGGTGGCCGGCCGGGCCGGCCGGGGCGCTGCCAAAGGTAAGGTGCTAATCCAGACCTACCAGCCGGAGCACTATGTCTTTCAGACGGTGCAAACCCACGATTATGACAGTTTTTACCAACGGGAACTGGAGTCCCGGCGGCAACTGGGTTACCCGCCCTTCACTCGACTGGCCCTGGTGCGTATAAGCGGCCCTCAAGAACCACTCGTGGCCCAGGAAGCCCGGCGCCTGGTCGCAGCCCTGGAGATTTTTAGGACCCAGGACCATGACTTACGCACCCAGGTGCGAATCTTGGGGCCGGCGCCGGCCGGGTTAACCCGCCTTCAGGGCCGGTTCCGCTGGCAGATCCTTATCAAAAGTTACGGCCGCCCTCCCCTGCTGCGCCTGCTCCAACACCTGCGCCAGGTCTGGACCCCCACTTCCCGCTCCCTCAGCCTCACCCTGGATATCGACCCGGCCACCCTGTTTTAGAGTCAGCGGCGCAGGTTTCCAGCCTGTGAAGGGATCATTAATAATATTTGGGTGTGCCACCACACTAGGTCCCAACCACCCGGTCACGGCCTTCTTTCTTGGCTCGGTAAAGAGCGGCATCCGCGGCCTGGATCAGAGCGCTGCCTGAGGAGCCGTTATCAGGAAAGATGGCCAGTCCGATAGAAATGGTGATGGGATGCAAAAACTGGCTCGGGCGCAACTCGTGGAGCCGCTTGACGCATTGACGCAAATGCTCGGTTCGCTCTAAGGAAACCTCAATCGATGCCCCGGGCATGATGATTAAGAACTCCTCTCCGCCATATCGACAGGCAATGTCATCCTCGCGAATCTGGCTCCTGAATAACCGGCCTAAGGATTTCAATAATTCGTCCCCGGCGTGATGACCAAAAGTATCGTTGTATTGTTTAAAGTGGTCTAAATCCAACATTGCCAGACTCAGGGGGAGTCCCAGCCGGGTTACCCGATGCAGCTCACGTTCGAGCGTTTCCTCCATATAGCGGCGATTGAACAAAGCGGTGAGATCATCCCGGATGGCCTGGCTGCGCAACGTCTCCCGAAGCTTTAGATTGGCCAGGGCCAAGGCTACCCCTTCTGCAACCGTCGAGGCTAACGAGGCAGTCGCTTCCAGCAAATCGCCATTTCCCGGTGCAATACTTTGTAAATGCAAGATCCCGATGGCTTCACCCTGGGCCATCAGGGGCATGCAGAGGTAAGCGGCGGGTAAGGGGTTGGACGCATGCCGGCAGAGCAATCCGGAAGTGGGGTCATCCACCAGGTGTTCCCGGCCGAGCCGCAAGGCCCAACACTCATCCGGGACAAACACCGGTTCCAGGGACAATGATTCTCCCCAGAAGGCCACTTTCTCGAAAAGGTTCTTGGAGTTATTGAGCATATACAGTCCGCCCCCATAACCGGGGAAAAATTTGGAGGCAAAGTGAGCCGTCGTATTATGCGCTTCCTGCGAGGTCTGGCAGGCTTGGAGCACATCGCTCATCTCGTGGAGTAGGGTCATGTGGCGGTTGCGCTCTTCCGTTTCGGAGACCAACCGTTGCAGTTGAGTATTGGCCGTTTGGAGATCTTCTGCCCATTGCTTGCGCTCCGTGATATCTCGGAACACCGCCACGGCCCCCACCAGCCGGCCGTTCGCCCCTAAGGGGCTGCACACAAATTCCACCGGCAACGGCTTGCCTGCCTTGGTCCAAAATACATCATCACTGACCCGCCGGGCCTCTCCGTCTATGAGAGTGCGGTAAATGGGACATTCCTCCTCCGGGTAAGGAGAACCGTCCGGTCTCTGGTAATGCAAGAGCTTATGAATGTTTTGGCCAAACAGTTCATTTTTCTCGTATCCACTTAAGGTTAGCGCCGCGGGATTGATAAATGTGACGTTACCGCTGAGATTCAGTCCGAACACGCCTTCGCCGGCAGAGTTCAAAATCATCTCAAGCTGCAGCCGCAACCGTTCAAGGTCCGTTTCGGCTTGGGTGCGTTCGCTGATGTCTCGGAAGCTCCACACCCGGCCCACTATCTTTTCTCCTAACCGTTGCGGTTTTGAATAACGCTCAAAAAACCGCCCATCTTGGAACTCCAGGACATCAAAGCTCTCTTCCTCCGGGTGCTCATAGAGTTTCTTTATCTTGCTGAGAAAGGCCTCAGGCAGTTTCAACTGGTCAACCACAGAGGTCAGGACCTGCTGGTCATCTCCGGTGGCCACGATGGCTTCCGGGATATGCCATAAGTCCAAAAATTTGCGGTTAAAACTCACGATCCTGCCATCCAGGTCCACCACCAGAATGCCGTCGGCGGTAGATTCTAACGTTGCATGGAGAAGCGAGAAAGACTTATTCAACTCCTCTTCCGCCCGCCGCCGCACCGTGATGTCTTCGAAAATCCCCACCCCCCCCACCAACTCGCCTTCCAGAGACAATATCCCTTCGAAAATCGCCCGGACTGGAGTCAGCTTGTTTCCCAGAACTGAAAGATAGTCTCCTTCATAGAAGCCGCACTGACCTTTCAAGGGGGCCATCACTGCCTCCCGGAACTTCTCATCCTGCAATCCCCCGGGCAAACCGAACCCAATGATTCTCTCCTTGGGCGCCCCAATGATTCTGGCAAGCTTCTCATTACAATCTGTAACAATTCCCGTTTTATCGAACTGGCCGATGCCCACGGGAGCATTCTCGAACACCAGCCGGTATTTCTCTTCGCTCTTTCTCAACGCCACTTCGGTCTCATGTAAGTTGGTGATGTCCGAAAACACCCCGCTGACATAGTTAATCTTGCCATCCGCATGGCACACTATCTGGCCCCGCTCCCGAATCCAATGAACGGTGCCTAATCTCCCCTGGATGCGGTACTCCCGCATATAGGATTTGTCGGTCTTTAAGGCATGCTTAAATATCTCCGTGGCCTTTTCCATATCCTCGGCCCACAGCAGTTCTGACCATTTCATTCTCCGGGAATTAAACTCTTGAAGTGGATAGCCGGTAAGTTCCTCGATCTTATCGTCAAAGAAGTCCACGCTCCAATCCGCGTATCCTCTAAACACCATGGCAGGAACGGTGGTCACCAAGGCCCGGTATTTTTGCTCGCTCTCCCGCAGGGCTTGTTCCACTTGGTTCCGGGCTGTGATATCCCTCACAATGGCCGTCATGCCCGCAGGCTTACCCCTTTCATGGATAAGGTAGGTGCGCAATTCTACCGGGAATACGGAGCCGTCCTGGCGCCGATACTCCTTTTCATAGAGATCGGAATAGCCTCTGGTATAGACCTGTTCTTCAATAATCTTTTCTGTCAGCGCATGCCACTTGGCCGGGGTGATATCCTTATAGGTCAGGCGGTAAATCTCCTCCGCAGGATAACCTAGCATCTCCTGAAATGCAGGGTTGAATTCAACAAAGGACCCTTTAAGGTTCACCGTGACGGAGCCATCTCTTAAGTTGTCATAGAGGATGCGATAGCGTTTTTCTGAACTCTGAATACGAGCGGTTGAATCAATGGTCATACCGATGATGGCCAGGAACCCGATTACCCCCAGGCACAACAGGAGAGTGGCGCCGATGCCCATGAGCCGGCCCAGGATGATGGGACGCAAGGGCACCATGATAAATATGGACCAATCTTCCCAGGGGAAAGGCCAACGCAGGGCCAACTGGCCCTTGCCCTCCAACGGATATTTCCCCCCATCCACCGGTTCCTGAGCTAAAATCGGGGCAAACGGACCTACCCCGAACTGGCGGGAAGCCACCAGATGCTCCCGAATTTTCGGGGAAAGGGGCCACAGGCTTTTCAGGACCATTTCAGGCCGATTGGCCATAACCACAATCCCATGGGAGTCTGAAACCACACCCAGGCTTTGCGCCGGAAAGAATGTTTCCATATCCCCAACGGGACGTTTCAGGACCGCCACCCCCACTAGCCGTCCGGCCTTATCTCGCACGGGGTAACTGGCATAATACCCCAGCTCTTTGGAAGTCACTCCCAGGGCCCAATATTGTCCTAATGTTCCTGCGACGGCCTTCTTAAAATAGGGGCGGAACTTAAAGTTTTTGTCCACAAAGCTATCAGCCTGATGACGGTTGGAGGAGGCGATGGTCAGGCCGTTTTTGTCCATCAGATAGCAGACCGACCCCGTCAGCGCATTGCTGTAGCGATCCAGAACTGAGTTGGCCAACTCGAGGGTTTGAGCGTTTCTATTATCAAAGGCGGGAACGAGCCAAGGGGATGCGGCCATCGTGCTCACTAAATGGTCGGCTTCGTCCATTTTATCCACCATCATGCGGACAAGGACTTTGGCGTAGCTCTCCTGATTAGACCTTATTTCCTTGGTAGCTTCAACACTGAAAAACTGGGTGGTGAACCATCCCATTAGCAACAAAGCGATCACTGCCACTGCGGCCCCGGCCATCAGGGTTCTCCCCCAGACCCGGACGCGGCTCTCAGCTTCCTGGGCCAAAGAAGCCTGGGCAAAGAGACAGAGGCAGGCGCCGATCCCCAAGGTCAGCAAACCCCGCACCATCTGGATGGGAAAGCCTGTGGCACTTAGGAAGGTGGCTGAGTTAAGCCAAGAGGCCGGGAAAAATGGTGCAGGACCAGGCACCAAGCCGGTAGTCAGGGCGTAAGCAGCCATTCCCAGACTGGTTCCCAACAATGCCAGCCTTCCTGGTCCAGGGTTTTGGGAGGCCAGATAGAAGACCCAGCCCGCCCATAACCCCCCCGTTAGCCCCACGGCATAGCGACTGGACGCACAGAGGCCGGAAAATCCTGCAATACCGCCCAGGGCGGCAACCCCCAGAAACGCCGCGATGATCCAGCGGCCAGGAGCGCGGCCCCGCAGGGTGAGGGTGCCGGCCCGCCCAAATTCCATCAAAAATGCATACGATATAATCTTCAGGCCAACTCTGGCCATATCCAAGAGGAACCTGTTCGGGAGACCCAGGGCCAGCAGGTCCAGCCACTCACTCAGTCCGTGGGTGACCCCAAAAAGGCCTAGCCACATCCACGGTAAACGTCGTTGGGGTCTTCGGTTCAGGAAGTGACAGAGGGGCACCAGGAGAATAAAACTGAAGCCGTAAAAAAAGAAAATATAGTCCATTTGAGACCTAAAAAAGTCAGCCATGCAAGCCTACTCCTCCTCCTGCAGAGGGGCCCAAAATCTCCTCATGCCAGATGACGCCACGCAATCAACCTTTTTCTTGTAATAGCCTTTCACTATTGATCTATCTCAGCCGGAACTCACTGCCCGCGATTGGGAATTGTCTTCTTTTTGATCTATCGGTCAGCGGGAAAATTTTCTTAAACTTTTTGTTACCTTGTGAAGTTTTATTCTCTTGGCCCGCGTTGATATCACTACGACCCTCAACTCCGGCTAGGCCAGATGTTCCATGCTGATTCCCGGGTTAGGCATTGATCCCTTAGATATTTTCCCGGTTTGAACTGCCTGCTAAGAAGGGGCACAATCTGCATAAAATAATTTCTTTTCTGACTTGTCAAAATTTCTCATTGACGGTAAGCGGCTTCTGCTTATCTTTAATTAAAATATTCCTTAAACTAGGAGGACGTCTCGTAATGAAATTGAAAGCGGCAGTCTTGGTAATGGCACTGACCCTGCTTTTGGTGGCTATGAACCTGTGTTGGGCCGCCAAGGTGGTCTTTGAAGACAAGTTTACCTCCCTGGACCCTGCCTGGGGTTCTCCTAGTGCCGTCGTGAATGTCAAAGATGGCAAGCTCGTGATCACTCCCGAGAAAAACACCACCCAGACCATTCTCAACCAGGCCAACGTACTCCCCAATGATATGGAAGCCAGCTATTCCTTGACCTTCGTCAAGGCACCGGCCCCCTCCTGGGGCAGCGGCCTGGTCTTTTGGGCCAAGGACTATGACGAATATTATGCCGTCCTGATTAACGCCGAGGGGTGGTTCGGGGTCCAACGTCATGTGGCCAAACGCTATTTGTTGCCGGTGGCTTGGCGGGAGTCCGACGCCATCAAGAAAGGCGATGGTGCAGAGAACCAGGTCAAGGTGGTGACCAAAGGCAAGCAGGCCACCGTTTTTATTAATGGGAAAGAGGTCGTCACACTCAACGGCCAACCGCCCGAAGGGGGTTCGCTCATAGGCTTTAAAGCGGCCTCGGGACCGGAAGGCTCGAATACGGTGGCCTTTGCCAGTCTGATAGTTTCACAACCTTAACCTGATTGTCCATGACCAGGGCGCCGAACGAAAGCCTTGAGAGGGAGAGTACTAATGCAGAAAATGCGGAAATGGGTGAATACCTGGCTGGGAGCCTGCGTGGGGGGCACCGCCGGGCTGTTGTTCATGGCTGCGGTGACCGTGGGCCATGCCGCCGCCGAGCCCAAAAAGGGCAAAGCGGTGGAGCAGCCGGCCCAGGGGCAACAATTGTGCCCTGCAACTCCGGGCGCCGAAGCGTGCAAGGTCGTCCTGGATTGCCCTCCTATCAAATCCCCGGGGAAGACCACTTGCGAAGCCATCATTGATTGCCCGGGACCCAAAGAACCCGTCAAAACCAAGAAAAAAACAAAATCCGAATAAACCGGGTTTTGACGTAAAGTCAGGCTAATCTTTATAGAAAGGGCCGGAGCGGATGTTTCGGCCCTTTATCTTTGCCCTGGCTCCTCCGAGGCTTACCACCTCATGTCGGGTCGCAGCTTATACCGAGTTGCGGTCCAATGGCTAGTTTGGGTAGCCGCAGGCTTTAGCCTGCGCCTGCACAGGCGAGACGCCTGTGCCACCATTTGAATGCGAAATGATATTAAAAGGAGCGGACCAGGTATCAGCCTTCGCCGAGGGGCCGCATTGCCCCCCCCCATCCGGTTATTTTGGTTTACTGCCTATCATGGCCCGACGCTGCCGCCCCTTGAGAATGAGGCGCACAGGGGCGTAGTTGATGCCCAGCTTCTCCCGCAACTGCTTCACCACATAGCGGCGGTAGTGTTCCGGGACCCCTTGGGGCTGGTTGACGAAGGCGATGAAGGTGGGAGGCTGCACTTCGGCCTGGGTGAGATAAAAGAATTTAAGGGGTCTATCCCGGTAACGAGGCGGCGGAGTCCGGTCAGTGATCTCGGCAAGGAGCCGGTTGAGGACCCCGGTGCCTACCCGGGTGCTGCTCTGAGTATGAATCGTCTGGAGGATGGGAAAGATTCGCCTCAGGTTATAGCCGGTGCTCACGGAAACCGGCAAAACCGGGGCATAGGCCATAAACTCCAGCCCCGAGGTGGCTTTTTCCAGAAGCTTTTTCGCCTCCTTGGGTTCATCGCGCTTTAAGTCCCATTTGTTCATCAGCACCAGGCAGCCTTTACCCTGGTCCTCGATGAGCCCGATGATGCGCAGATCCTGGCCGGTGAGGCCTTCCATGGCGTCCAGCATGAGCACCGCCACTTCCGCCCGGGACAAGGCCTTGATGGTCTTCAAGACCATCTGGCGCTCCAGGCCCCGTTCCACGTGGCTGGGACGGCGCAGGCCCGCGGTGTCCACCAGGACGTAGTCCACCCCATCCGAAGTAAAGGGGGAGTCGATAGCGTCCCGGGTGGTGCCGGGGATTGGGCTCACCAGCAGGCGCTCCTCCCCTAAGAAGTGGTTGACCAGGGAGGATTTCCCCACGTTGGGCCGGCCGACGATGGCCACCCGGATGCCCGGGGCTGTGGACGCAAGCTCCTGGGGAGGCGGCAAGACTTCGCCCAGGGCCGCAAGCAGTGTCCCTATACCCAGGCCATGGGTGGCTGACACGGGGAAAAGCGGGTCCATTCCGAACCGGTAAAACTCGGGCACCTGGAGTTCCAGACCTGGGTGATCGACCTTGTTGACCACCAGGAGAACGGGCTTGGCGGTGCGCCTCAGGAAGTCCACTACCTCGGCATCGCCTTCCTGGGGGCCTTGACGGCCGTCCACCACCAACAGAATGGCGTCGGCCTCCGAGACTGCAGCTTCAGCTTCGCGCCGCACCAATCCGGAAAGGTCTTCTTCGCCGCCCACCAAGCCACCGGTATCCACCAGCAAGATCGTGCGATCATCGAAAGTGAAGGTGGCGTAATGACGATCCCGGGTAACCCCTGGCATGTCGGCTACCAGCGCCTTGGAAGAGCGGGTGAGGCGGTTGAAGAGGGTGGACTTCCCCACGTTGGCTCGACCGACGATGGCCACCAACGGTTGTTCGGCCGGAATCATGGTCATTTTTGGGGCGCGCCGGGGCTTTGCGCCAGATTCTTGGGAGGCCAACTGCGCAGTATCTCCACGGCTTTCTTCAATTGGGGATCCTTATCCAACTCCTCCGGGGTGATGGGTTGGTTCCAGGGCTTATCGGTCAGGCCTTCCCGCCGCATGTGCTGGGTGAGGAGCTCATCCCGAAGTTTCTGCAACGACTCGTCCTTGGGAGGCTTCTTCTCTTCCACCACCACATCGGGCTGGATGCCCTTTTCGTTAATGGTGATCCCACTCGGGGTAAAGTAGAGCGCGGTGGTCAGGCGCAGGGCCGAGCCGTCATCCAGAGGAATGATGGTTTGGACTGAGCCCTTGCCGAAGCTCTTGGTTCCCACGATTACGGCCCGCTTTTGGTCTTTGAGTGCTCCGGCGACAATCTCGGAGGCCGAAGCGCTGCCCTCATTAATGAGCACAACGATGGGAGTCGTGGCTAACTTGCCTTCTTCAGTGGGGCGGGCGAAAAACCGCATGTTCTGGTTGCGGCTGCGTCCCTCGGTATAAACGATGAGCCCGCCTTTCAAAAATTCATCGGAGACGCGCACTGCCTGTTCCAGCAGCCCGCCGGGATCGTTGCGCAGGTCCAGGACCAAGCCTTTGAAGGGCACCAGGCGTTGCTTCATCTTCTTGAGGTAGGCCTGCAGATCGTGATCGGTGGAATCCTGAAAATTTGTCAGCCTGACATAACCGATGCCGTCGTCAAAGATGCGGGCCTTAACACTCCGGATAGGAATAATTTCCCGAACGATCACCACATCCTTAGGCTGCTGAAAGCCTTCCCGGTTGATGCTGAGGGTCACCTTGCTCCCCTTGGCGCCACGAATCAGTTTCACCGCTTCCATGAGGGTGACATTCTTGGTAGAAGTGCCGTTGATCTTGAGGATCTGGTCGCCGGCTTTAAGGCCCGCCTGATAAGCCGGGGTGCCTTCTATGGGGGAGACCACAGTCAAAATGCGGTCTTTTAGGGTAATCTCTATGCCGATACCGCTGAATTTTCCCTTGGTTTCGATCTGCAATTCCCGGAACTCGTCCGGGGTCATAAAGGAAGAATGGGGGTCCAGGGTTCCCACCGCACCCTGGATAGCGCCATAGATCAGGTCCTTGGTGGTTTTGGGCTCGGGATACTGCTGTTCGACGAGGGCCAGAGCTTGGGCCAAGACCTTCAACTTCGCGTCACTCACCGGCGCAGGAGCGAGGGACGGCTGCAAAGCTTTGGTGGCACCCATCAGATCAGGGTTCTCGCCAAAGACCACTCCGGGTCCGGCAAAATTCCACCCCAGGGCCAGCCCCAACATTAAGGCCACGCCACTCCAAACCCATGATTTCCGTGACATCATTTGCTTAAATCACCCTGATGCTTGGGGCCCGGCCTGATGGGTGATCACTCACCCGAGTCCGACTGTCCCCGTAATATGTTACTAAGAAGCCTTTGCTTTCGGTGCCGCCGGCGGGTTCCCGGAAGTTAACAGGTCCACCGCCTGCTGGACCCAGGGATCTTGTTCCGGGGTCATCTCTTTTGCGGGCGCCTTCTTCTTTTCGCCTTTTTCATCCTTGGCCGTAACCCCCGGGACCCCAGGTTCCAGACCTTTGCCCTGAATTTTGTCCCCCTTGGGGGTATAGCACTGGGACACGGTCATTACCAGGGCGGAGCCATCCTCCAGCGGAAACGCCTTCGTGAGGCCGCACAGCCCCAGAGTCTTGACTCCCACGAGGGTGACCCGGGCCTGATCCCGGAGGGCCCCGGCCATGATCTCAGCCGCCCGGGCCGTTCCCTGGTCCACCAGCACCACGATGGAAGGCAGTTTTTTGAAGACCAGATCCCGTTCTTTGCCCTTGAAGATTTCCTCGCTTTTCGCGGCGCGCCCCTTGGCGGTCAAAATCTGTTGGTCACCCAGCAGCAGGGAGGTGCTGCGCACTGCTTCCTCCATGGTGCCCCGGGCATTGTTGCGCAGGTCCAGGACAATCCCCTTGACCGGAGGTTGATGCTGGCTGATACTCTTCAACGCCGTGGCCAACTCCGCCGGGGTCTCATTGTTGAAGTAACGGATGCGCACATAGGCGACGTTGTGCTCAAGGTAACGGCTGGTAACGGTGCTCACCCCCAGGGGTTCCAGAGTAACCGTCAGATCTAAAGGTTTGACCTCGCCGTTCCGCAACACCTGCAATTTGATGGCGGTGTTCGGCGCGCCCTGGAAGCGCCGGGAGGCCTCCTGGGTGGTCAGGTTGCGCACCTGATGCCCATCCATTTTAATAATGTGGTCGCCGGGCTTTAGACCGGCCCGGGAGGCCGGACTGTCATCGATGACACTGACCGCGGTCAGCAGGTTATCCTTGACGATCAGCACCATCCCCGCCTCGGCCGGACTGGACTTGTCTCCGGTGAGATAAGCCTGGTACTCCTTGGCCGTAAGGAACGAAGAGTCCGGGTCCAAAGAGTTCATCATCCCCCGCAGAGAGCCGTAAATCAGAGTCTCTTCATTCTTGGGCCAGACATATTTCTGGGTGATCTCGAACAGGGCCTCGGTATACAGGCGCAGGGAGTCGTAGTTAGAGGTGGGCGCAGCCCAAACCGGCAGCAAAAAATACGCGGTCAGGCCGAAAAACAACACGATCAGTCCCGCCCGGCGGTAAGTCCGGAATCCCGAGCCAGGGGTTTTCAATGCATTAAGGTGCTTCACAAGCGAACCTTACCTCCCTGCCAGGCTGGGGGCTTTAAGGCCCATAAGCGGCGCGGCCATCTGATTGGCCTTCCGGGCCATGACCTGATGAGCGGCCTCTTTAATATCCTCAGCGGTCAGGCCGTAATGCTTCAAGAGCTCCGCGGGCTTGCCTGACATCCCAAAGGTGTCTCTCAGACCGACGCGTTTTACAGGCGTAGGGCAGTGCTCTGCCAGAATTTCGCTCACCGCGCTCCCCAAGCCGCCTATGACCATGTGTTCCTCCGCGGTGACCACGGCCCCGGTGCTCTGAGCCGAATCCACCACCAACTCCCAATCCAGGGGTTTAAGGCAGCCGAGGTTGACCACCCGGGCCTCGATGCCCTCCGCGGCCAGCAGGTCGGCGGCTTCCAAACAGGCTTGCACCATGATCCCGATCCCCATCAGGGTCACGTCCTGGCCTTCTCGCAAGATGGTTCCCCGGCCCAACTCAAAGACATGGCTGTCGTCATAGATCAGCGGCACTGCCATGCGCCCGGTGCGCATGTAGACCGGGCCCTGATAGCCTGCGGCCCAGCGGGTCATGGCCCGGGTTTCCGGGCCGTCCGCCGGCACCAGCACCACCATGTTGGGCAAAATCCGCATCAAAGCCAGATCTTCTATGGCCTGGTGAGAGCCGCCGTCTTCGCCCACCGTCACCCCGCCGTGGGAGGCCACGATCTTGACGTTGAGGCTGCCATAGGCGATGGTCTGGCGGATTTGCTCCCAGGCCCGGCCCGTGGCAAACATGGCGAAAGTGCTGGCAAAGGGAATCTTCCCGCCCAGGGCAAAGCCCGCGGCGGTGCCCATCAAGTCCTGTTCGGCAATCCCCATATTAAAAAAACGGTCCTTGAAGACCTTGGCAAAATGATGCGTCTGGGTGGAACCGGACAGGTCCGCGTCCAGCACCACAATCTGGGGATTCTCCTCCCCCAACTGCGCCAGGGTCTTGCCGTATTCTACTCGGGTGCTCTCTTTGGCGGCCAAATCTTCCCTCTTTAAAGCATTAAAAATTATTATGCAAAATCAATGCCGTTCACTTCAGCACTTCCGGGGCGGTTACCCTCCCAACTCCTTCAGCGCCTGCTGATACTCTTCCGGGTTGGGGGTAGTGCCGTGATATTTCTTCTGGCCCTCAAAAATGGACACCCCTTTGCCTTTAATAGTATGGGCGATAATCATGCTGGGCCGGCCCTTGACCTCCCGGCAGGATTTAAAGGCCGCCTGAAGCTCGGCGATATTGTGGCCGTCCACCTCCAGGGTGTGCCAGCCGAAGGCCCGCCACTTGTCGGCGATGGGCTCGATACTCATGACCTCCGCGGTATGGCCGTCAATCTGCAAGCGGTTGCGATCCAAAATGCCCACCAGGTTGTCCAGCCCATAGTGGGCCGCGCTCATGGCCGCCTCCCAAATCTGCCCCTCCTGGACTTCGCCGTCTCCCATGAGGACGAACACCCGGCTGCCGTGGCCGTTCAAGCGGGCCGACATGGCCAGGCCGTTGGCGATGGACAGGCCCTGGCCCAGCGAGCCGGTGGGAATCTCCACCCCCGGCGTGCACCCGGAATCGGGATGGCCTTGCAGAATGCTGCCAAACTGGCGCAGGGTCATGAGTTCGTCCCGGGAGAAATACCCCAGCCGGGCCAAAATCGCGTAATACGCCGGGGCCCCGTGCCCCTTGGACAGGATAAACCGATCCCGGTCGATCCAGCAGGGGTCATCGGCCTTGGCGCTCATTTCGCCAAAAAAGAGAGCCACCAGGATATCGGTGGCCGACAGCGAGCCGCCCAGGTGACCGGAACCGGCCCGATAAAGCATCTCGATAATATCGATGCGGACCTGGCGTGCGAGCTCCTCAAGTTGGTTGTGGTCCGAAATGGCCTTCGTCTCCTTTTCCGTGCGGCAATATGGCGCCTGGGGTTAGGTCCCCCGAATTATTAATTTTATGATTAACTATATCCAAACGCCAAAGGTTTTTCCACTAGAATGCCAACATTTCCTGGCCAAACGCTTAACTGGTTAAACTATTTACTTAAATAAGGGTAACGGCGTAACGTATCCCTGAGCTGGTCATGAGGGCACATCACGCGGTTCTTTAACGATCGGGACAATAATCTATCGAGCCCCTTGCAAAAAGTGCAAAAGGCCGTTTTGTCATCCTGAGCGCAGCGAAGGATCTCGTAGTTACGCCTACCTATGAGATTCTTCGGTCGCTTCGCTCCCTCAGAATGACAGGTGCGGAGATTTTGGCAAAATGCTCTATCGGAAAAACCTTTCGGTAATCACTGACTTAGATTGTTTTTCAAGGGATTCGTTATGGCCTGGATAAGGTTTTTACGAATCTAGCCCCCAGGCCTCTCCTCACGCTTGCGGGCCTCCGTGCGGTGGGGCGGGCTTCTGTGCCCGCCATCCTTATAAGCCAGGTTCGACGAAACCAGAATGGGCGTTCCTTGAAAAGTTGATTTCTCTTGGTTCCCGGCTCCTCCTTTCAGTATAATGAAAATGGCAAAATTTTGGCAGACCTGATGAGCGGCGACGGCGGCAGAGGTCTTTCTAACCTTAGAAGTTCCTGACAGCCCTCGCTTGACGATACCGAGGAGTAATCCATGGCCTTAACCCGAGACGAAGTGCTCCACGTGGCCACCCTGGCCCGCCTGAGTCTGGAGCCTGCCGAGATCGAACTTTTCACCCGGCAACTCAATGACATCCTGGCCTATGTGGAGAAGTTGCAGGAATTGGACACCACCGGTGTGGCGCCCCTGGCCCACGTCATCCCGGTCTTTAATGTCTTGAGGCCGGATGCCGTCACGCCGGGACTTGACCGGGAGGCCGCGCTTAACAATGCCCCGGCCAAAGAAAATGGCGCTTTTCTGGTGCCCAAAATCATCTAAAACGGGGCTTTGGTTCTGGGTTCTGGGTTTAAAAAAATAGGGCCGAAATAAGAGAAAATGTAGAGCGGGCACTGCCCGCCATAACTTCTGCACAGGCTGGAAAGCCTGTGCTACCGATTTTAACGAGAAACCAAAAACGAGAAACGGCAGTATAAGAGGTCAAAGCATGGGGGAACCCATTTATAGTCTGAGTATAAGCAAGCTTGCGCCCCTTTTGGCTTCAGGCGAAGTCTCGCCGCAGGAAGTAACCGAAGCCTGCCTCACCCGCATCAAAGAGCGCGACGGCGAGCTCAACACCTTTATCACCGTTGATGAGCCGGGCGCCCGGGCCATGGCCGAAGAGGCCGCGGCCCGCTTCAAGCGCAATGATGCCACCCCCCTCACCGGCATTCCCCTGGCGCTCAAGGACGTCATGGTGACCCGGGGTCTGCGCACCACCTGCGGCTCCCGCATCCTGGAGAACTTCGTCCCGCCCTATGACGCCTTTGTCTGCGCCCGGCTGCGCCAGGCCGGTGCGGTTATCCTGGGCAAGCTCAACATGGACGAGTTCGCCATGGGCTCCTCCACGGAAAACTCGGCCTTCGGCCCCTCCCGCAACCCCTGGAACCGGGATTACATCCCCGGCGGCTCCTCCGGCGGCTCAGCCGCCGCGGTGGCCGCGGACCTGTGCATCGCGTCGCTGGGCTCCGACACCGGCGGCTCCATCAGGCAGCCCGCGTCGCTGTGCGGGGTGGTGGGGCTGAAACCCACCTATGGCCGGGTCTCCCGCTACGGGCTGGTGGCCTACGCCTCCTCCCTGGACCAGATCGGCCCCCTCACCAAAGAAGTCCGGGACGCGGCCATCCTGCTCCAGGCCATTGCCGGCCACGACCCCAAGGACTCCACTTCGGTCAACGAGCCGGTGCCGGACTATCAGGAACGCTTGGGCCGGGAGATTAAAGGTTTGAAGGTCGGGGTCCCCAAGGAATTCTTCGGCGCCGGTCTCGATCCCGAGGTCGAAGCCGCGGTCAAAGCCGCCTTACAGACCCTCACGGGCTTGGGCGCGGACCTCATCGAGGTGAGCCTGCCCCACACCGAGTACGCGGTGGCCACCTACTACGTCCTGGCGGTGGCCGAAGCCTCCTCCAACCTGGCCCGCTACGACGGGGTGAAGTACGGCTTCCGGGCCGACGGCAAGAGTCTTCTGGACATGTACGCCCAAACCCGGTCCCAGGGCTTCGGAGCCGAGGTCCGGCGCCGCATCATGCTGGGGACCTATACCTTATCCGCCGGCTATTATGACGCCTATTATATAAAGGCTTCCCAGGTGCGGGCCTTGATCCGCCGGGACTTCGAGACCGCGTATCAACAATGCCAGGTGATCGCCACCCCCGTGGCTCCCACCCCGGCCTTCCGCCTGGGGGAAAAGGTGGACGATCCCCTCACCATGTACTTGTCGGACATCTTCACCATTTCCGCCAACCTGGGCGGCATCCCCGGCATTTCGGTGCCTTGCGGTTTTTCCAGCGGCGGCCTGCCCATCGGCCTGCAACTCCTGGGACCCGTGTTCGGCGAGGCGGATTTGTTCCAGGTGGCTTACGCCTTCGAGCAGGCTACCGATTTTCACCGCCGCAAGCCCCCTTTCTAGCTTATCGAAGTTATCCTCTCTTCTTTGCGGAGAGCGGGCCGGTGCGGGTGCATTGAGAGAAAATGATTTTGGCAAAGATTGATGAGATAGTGCGGAGTGCATCATGACCCATGCATTCAGGATAACCGAGGCCCTCTGCTTACTGTTTATCCTTCTGACTGTAAGCCTGGGAGGCGCCCGGGTAACGGGTGCCGCAGAGCCGGGAGGCAGCCTCAGCCTGAACCAGGCGATTGACATCGCCTTGAAAGAACAGCCCACCCTCAAGCAGTCCCGGGAGAACGTGGCCGCGTCCCGGTATAACATCGGAGTGGCCCGGTCCGCCTACCTGCCCCAGGTCAATTTCATCGCCAATTATTATTACGGCAACGCCTTCCCCGCATCATCCAACCGGCCCGGCACCTCTGGAACCAGCGGGTCCACCGGCAGTGTTGGCGCAGTGGAGGTGACCAATTATTATATCTATCAGTTTCAGGCGAGCCAATTGCTCTACGACTTTGGCAAAACCCCCGGTCTGATCAACCAATCCCGGGCCTCCTTTGGCCAGACCCAGCAAGATTACGCCGGCACCCGGCAACAAGTGGTTCTGGACGTCCGTACCGCCTATTTCGGTTATCTGGCGGCCCAGCGGGCTCAGAAGGTCCAGGAAGACACGGTGAAGCAGAACCAGGACCTGCTGAAACAGGCCCAGGGTTTCTACAAAGTGGGCTTAAAAGCCAAGATCGATGTGACCAAGGCTGAGGCCAACCTTTACCAGGCGGAAGCTAATCTCATTCAGGCCAAAAATAATGTGCAATTAGCCCAAGTCACCCTGACAACTGCGCTGGGTTTGAAGACCTGGCCTTTTTCCAAGGTAGAAGATGTGCTGGAAGTGACGACCCAGCCCCAATCCCTGGAGGAGCTGAAAGCCAAGGCCCTGGAACGGCGTCCGGAAATTTTGAAAAACCGCCATGTCCAGGAATTTAATCGAGCCGCGGTCACCGTAGCCCGGTCCGGCTATTTTCCCACGTTGAGTTCTACCGCGGCCTACGGCTGGCAGAGTGTGGATCAGCCCTTCGCCGACCTCCCCAACAACTGGTATGTGGGTGCGGCGCTGACGGTCCCCATCTTCGAAGGCCTCTCCACCGCCTATTCCCTCAGCCAAAACAAGGCCCAATTGCGGGCCAGCGTCGAAAATTACGAAGTGCTGCGGCAAAACGTCACCAAAGAAGTCAATCAGACCTATCTGAACGTCAAGACCGGCTGGGAACTCATCCGGGCCACCAAAAAAGCGCTTGAGGCCGCCCGGGAAAATCTGCGCCTGGCCTGGGGGCGCTATCAGGCAGGGGTGGGCACCATCATCGAATTTACCGACGCCCAGGTGCAATTTTCCCAGGCCGACTTGAATTTTGTCCAGGCCCTCTATAACTACCGGGTATACGAAGCTCAACTGGACAAGGCCATCGGCAAGGCGTTTTAGGCAGGTTTCAGGTGTCGGGTGTCAGTGGGGGCTTTGATGCGACCGTTGATTAACTAGTGGCAAACTGGGTCAGTTTTAGCGCCGTTGACACTGGTTTTTCTCCTGAAACCTGACACCTGAAACCTGAAACCTGCCTCTACCAGAGGCCGTGGCGTTCCAAATCCTGCCGCAACTCCTGAGGAGAGCGAAACTGCCAGGCCTTTAGCCCCTGGGCCAGGGCTCCATCCACAAATACCGCCTTATCATCCAGGAAGAGAATTTCTTCCGGCGGTCGGCTCACCCGTTGAATGAGGGCCTGATAGATGGCTGCCTCCGGCTTGCGGCTGCCCACCTCAAAAGATAGGATAAAGGCCTGGAACTGCTGTAAAATGGCGTCAAACCGTTCCCGGATATAATCAAAGTGCAGGGAGTTGGTGTTGGACAGTAAAAACAAGGGAAAGCGGGGCGCCAGGTGGGCCACCACCGCGGCCATGGCCTCCATGGGGTCGAAGATGTCGCACCAGAGTTCCCGGAACCGGGCATAGGACAGGGTCACCCCAAAGTGGGTCGTGACCCGCTCATAAAACTCCCGGGTAGTGATGCGGCCGGTATCATAGCCCGGCTCCAGGCTGGATTCAAATACCTGGGCGTAGACCTCCTGGGGGCTCAAGCCCGCCAGCGCGGCCACCCGCCGGCAGAAGCGCTGGTGGTCCACCTTGACCAGGACGTTGCCCAGGTCGAAGGTAATAGCGGTGATTGGGCGAAGAACAGGTGCTCCGGCGTGGGTTAATCTCTCTGCAACCATGCAGTTTATTTTACCTGCGCGCTCCACCGTGACAAGTCCCCCGAACCGTATTATAGTAGAATATAATATTAATTGGCATAATCAGCCGGCTGAACTGCTGACCTGAACATCCCGGCTGGGCGTGGCCGGGGTTGCCCAAGGGCAAACTTCACCGCCCTCTGGCCCCGGCCGCCCCGCTACCCAAATCCGCCACAGGAGGTGCCGGATGGCTCGTCCGAGGAGTTGGACCTGGACTGTCATTATCAGTTTGTTAGTGGGGATCGCGGCTGCCACGGCCTTCTGGCAATACAGCCCGTATGGCCATGAGCAGGTGGCCCAGCAGTCCCAGTCGCTCACCGCAGAGGTGAAGGGGGGAGCCCTGCATCTGAAAAAATCGGCCTCTCAGGCTACCGGCTCCCACTTCCAGATGGTGACCGATGGCAAGCAAGTCTTCATTGTGGACCTGAAAAGCGGGCGGGTCTGGCGTTATTTCCACCAGACCAAGGAAGAAGGCTTCAGCCGGGAAGACGAAGGCTTCCTGCCCATCCCCTTTTATTATGCGGGTAAAAAACATTACTCCGCTGCCGAGATCGAGCCGCCCGCAGGCCTTCCCGGAAACCCGGCGGCCCCCGCACCTGAGGAGAACCAGCCCCGATGAGCCGCGCGTGGCGCCAGAATCTGATCTGGGCCGTATTTATTCTGGTGCTGGCGGCTGTCATGGGTCTTTTGCAGGAATGGTCCCTGGTTCGCCAGTCCTGGCGCGGGGAACTGACTACCCGTATTGAGAAGGCCCGCAACCAGCGCCGCCAGAAAGAATTTCAGGGGATAAATACCGTTAACCTGGCCCAGGCCTACGCCCTCTTTCAAAACGGCAAGGCCCTGTTCATCGACTCCCGGCCCGATGGCGAGTACGCCGAGTTACACATCCCTAAAGCTCTACATATCACCCCGTTTATGCTGGAGATCCGCGGCGCTGAGACTGTGGCCGCCATCGCCAAGGACCGGGAGATTGTGGTTTATTGCTCCCAGGCCAACTGCGATTTGGCCCTGCAGGTGGCGGAGAAACTGCAGGCTCTGGGGTTTTCCCGGGTCATGGCCTTCATGGGAGGATTCCGGGCCTGGGACGAAGCCGGCTATCCCGCGGATACGAGTAAATGATGGCGGTAATAGGAAAAACCGCTTTGCCTTTTACCCCGACTTCTTTTGGAGCGTGACTTGCAGATTACCAAAAATCTGATAGCCCGACGGGCGCTGGAGATAATCTTAGGCGGCCTGTTTTTTTATGCCGGGTTGCAAAAACTCCTACACCCCTATGAATTTGCCGAAGCGGTCCTGGCCTACCAGTTGGTTCCGGAAACCCTGGTGGGCGTGGTTGTGGCCGTGCTGCCCTGGGTGGAGATCGCCGCGGGGCTCTGCCTGGCCGCGGGGGTAAAACGGCGTAGTTGTCTGCTCATCCTGTCCGGGCTGTTGGCCGCCTTTCTGGTCGTCATCCTCGTCACCCTGGCCCGGGGCCTGAAAATCGACTGCGGCTGCGGCCTTTTTTTCCAACGGCAGGTAGGTCTCGTGGCCATTGCAGAAGACCTGTTTCTACTGGCCTGGGCCGCAGGGCTGTATCAATGGGAGCGTTTGACCGCGGGACACAACTCCTTGGGCTTTTCACCGAAAACCGAAAACTGAAAAACGTCTTTATATATGGCCAAATTTTTCAATTTTTACGACCCGCTGGAAAAACGCTACGTCTTCAACAGCTTCCTGGTGGTAGTGGCGCTGGTGGAGATCCTTATTCTCGTCTTAACCCTCATCTGGCAGATGGACGAGGGCATCTTCGCCGGCCAGCCTAAAATCATTCCCTTCCCCTGGACGGATTACCTGCTGGCCGCGTTTGTCGCCCCTATCGCCCTGCTGTTTCTCTTCGGGGTCGTCATCCAGGGCTTCGATCTCCTGTGCCGGGAGGCCCCGGCGGCCACCCCCGGTGCCCCGCCGGGAAAATGGGGGGCTCGTTTCTGGCGGCTGCGCTACCTCCTGGGGCTCCTGGCCTTCATGGCCGTATTGGTGCTCGTCCTCAAGGGCAATATCGTCTTTCCCCTGCTGGCTTCAGCCATCAAATTTATCGGCCTGGGGGGCTCCTATGTCCTCATTGCCCTTTTGGCCTTGGCCCTGCTCTATCTCCCCCTGCGTCTCTGGCTGCGCTACCGCCTCCAGAAAAAAGCCATGGAGTATCAATACCTCCTAACCCTGGCAGAGCGCCACGGGGTGGTGGTGGTGGACCCAAAACTCCATCCGGAACTGGCGGCGGAGCTTGAAGAGAAAAAAAATTTAGCCGCACCAACCATAACTCTCCTGACGGCTCCCGATTTTTCTGAAGAACCCGGGCCTAATAAATCGGACTTGTGAAATTTTTCCTTTACAGCCGGTGCCATTCTAGGGTATGAATTGACATTCAGCTAATAGATTGCTCACAGAACTATGAAGCGGCTAGGGGAAGTACAGCGCATTTAACCTCGCAGTTTTGGGTATCGACCTTAAACCTTTAAGGAAATCATTACGTTATAGGAGGGCAGTGGACAGTATGGATATTATGAGTTTCGCGTTGATTTGTGGCGCAGTGGGCGTGGCCTATGGCCTGTTCACCACCACCTGGGTCCTGAAACAGGACGCTGGCAATCCCCGGATGCAGGAAATCTCTGCGGCGGTCCGGGAAGGCGCCAATGCCTTCTTGAACCGTCAGTATAAAACCGTAGCCATGGTGGGCGCGGTGGTCTTCGTGCTGCTGTTCGCACTGGGCAAATACACGGCTATCGGCTTCGTCATCGGCGCCGTGGGTTCGGCCCTGGCCGGCTACGTCGGCATGTATGT
Source organism: Desulfobaccales bacterium (assembly GCA_041648175.1). NCBI lineage: Bacteria > Pseudomonadati > Thermodesulfobacteriota > Desulfobaccia > Desulfobaccales > Desulfobaccales bacterium. The sequence continues at coordinate 69,565 of JBAZPO010000005.1, forward strand.
GTCGGTGCGGGCTAATGTGCGCACCGCCCAGGCAGCCTTTACCAGCATGGCCCACGCCCTGAAAGTATCCTTCCGGGGCGGCTCCGTCACCGGCATGCTGGTAGTAGGCCTGGCCCTGTTGAGCGTGGCCGGATACTACAAGTTCTTGATGACGGCTGCTCCCCATGAAGCCATGCACGCCCTCATCGGTCTCGGCTTCGGCTGCTCCTTGGTGTCCGTGTTTGCCCGGTTGGGCGGAGGCATCTACACCAAGGCTGCTGACGTCGGCGCCGACCTGGTTGGTAAGGTCGAAGCCGGCATCCCCGAGGACGACCCCCGGAACCCCGCGGTTATCGCCGACCAAGTGGGCGACAACGTGGGTGACTGCGCCGGTATGGCCGCCGACCTTTACGAGACTTACGTCGTGACCGTGGTGGCCGCCATGCTGCTGGCCTTCACCGTTTACGGCGCCGGTTCTCCGGCCATCGTCTTCCCGATGGTCATCGGCGGCGTGTCCATCATCGCCTCGGTCATCGGCACCTACTTTGTGCGTTTGGGGAAAGGCGACTACGTCATGGGCGCCCTGTATAAGGGGCTGGCTGCGGCGGGCATTCTGGCGATCATCGCTTTCTACCCCCTGGTTAACAAGTTCATGGCCGGCGTCGCCTCCAAGACTGTGGGTAGCGCGGCAGGCTTTGCTATTCCAACCATGAACGTCTTCCTGCTGGCGGTGATCGGTGTATTGCTCACCGGGCTGATCGTGGGCATTACCGAATACTTCACTTCCAAGAGCTTCAACCCGGTTAAGTCCATCGCCCTGGCCTCCACCACCGGCCATGGCACCAACGTCATCCAGGGTCTGGCCATGTCCATGAAGTCCACCGCGGCGCCGGTTATCGTCATCGTCGTGGCCATCCTGGCGGCCTTCCACCTGGGTGGCGGCTTGGCCCACCCCGGCACCGGTCTTTATGCTATCGCCCTCACCGCGGTGGCCATGCTCTCCATGACCGGTATCGTCGTAGCCATTGACTCGTACGGTCCCATCACCGACAACGCCGGCGGCATCGCCGAGATGTCGGAACTGCCAGAGGAGATCCGGAACATTACCGATCCTCTGGATGCGGTGGGCAACACCACCAAGGCCGTCACCAAGGGTTACGCCATCGGTTCCGCCGGTCTGGCCGCCCTGGTGCTCTTCGCCGAGTACTCCCGGTCCTTCCCCGGCGTCATGTCCTTTGACCTGGCCGATCCTCGGGTCATCGCCGGCCTGTTCATCGGCGGCCTGCTGCCCTACTTCTTCGCAGCCCTGTGCATGGAGGCCGTTGGTAAGGCCGCCGGCGGCGTGGTTGAGGAAGTGCGGCGCCAGTTCCGGGAAATCCCCGGCATCATGGAAGGCACCAGCAAACCCGAATACGGCACCTGCGTGGACATCGTCACCAAGAGCGCTCTGCGCCAGATGATGCTCCCCGCTCTGATCCCGGTATGTGCGCCCCTGATCGTCGGCTTCATGCCCGGCTTGGGTCCCGTTGCCCTGGGCGGCATGCTCATCGGCTCCATCGTCACCGGCCTGTTCCTGGCTATTGCCATGACCTCCGGCGGCGGCGCCTGGGATAACGCCAAGAAGGCCATCGAAGACGGCCTCTACGGCGGTAAGGGCTCTGATGCCCACAAAGCGGCAGTCACCGGTGACACCGTAGGCGACCCCTACAAAGACACCGCCGGCCCCGCCATCAACCCGATGATCAAGGTCGTCAACATCGTCGCCCTGCTCATCGTGCCTCTGCTGCTGAAGTAAACAAGACCTCAGATGTAAGGGCGGGTTTAAAACCCGCCCCTACCAGCAATGTAAAGCCGGTCCCGTTTGGGGCCGGCTTTTTTTATGGAGGATTGGAAACTGGCGGGAACCCAGTCCAAATTCATTTCCACATGAAACGGACCTATTGGCGGGTGGGCCTCCGAAGCCGCCATCCTAAGAGAGTTTGTTGCGACTGAATGTGAACTTAACGCTACCCTTTCTGTTTGACTATTCTAAAAAAACCTCGAATTTAGATTAAGAAATCCATGAAAGGTGCCGAAATATAGGTAACTAAAGCCCACTTATTTTTAAACATAAAGGACAGCCATGGACATTCCGAGCTCGCAATGGGTCAGAATCTTCGATGCCATTAATGACGGAGTAATGCTGGTGGATCTCCAGGGCAACATTTTGGGCGCCAATCGGGCCATGAAGGATTTGTTGGGCAAGCCTGTGGGTGAGCCCCTTTCCGGTCCGTGTTGGGAACTGGTCAATTCGATCTATTGCACCAGCGATGGATTCCCCTTGCAGCGCATGCTCCAGACTAACCGGAGGGAAAGTCTGTTGCTACAGCATAACGGTCGCTGGCTCAATGTGATCGTGGACCCGCTGACGGAGGAGAGCGGGCGGATCATCGGAGGGGTCCAAATCGTCACCGACGTCACCGACCACAAACTCTGGGAGTCGGCCCTGGAGGAACGTCTCAAGTTGGCCTCCCTGACCGCAAATATATTTCTGAATCTCAACACGGCCGCTCCTGTGCCTGAGATGTTGCAAAAGTGCGCCGAGATCATGGTGCAGAGCCTGGACGCGGCCTTCGCCCGCATCTGGACTATTAACGATGCGGGCGACTTCTTGGACCTCCAGGCCAGCGCCGGCATGTACACCCATCTGGATGGGCCCCACGGCCGCATTCCCCTCAACCGGGATATCAAGATTCCCAATATTGCCCGCACCCGCCAACCCCACCTCACTAATCAGGTCTTGGGCGACCCACAGGTTGGCGATCAGGAATGGGTCAAGCGGGAAGGTATGGTCTCTTTTGCCGGCTATCCCCTGATAGTTCAAGATCGGCTGAAAGGGGTTATGGGCCTTTTTGCCCGGCATCCCCTGACGGAATTTGTCCTTAAGGCCATGGCGAACGTAGCGGATAGCGTCGCTTTGGCTATCGAGCAGCGGCGCGCCGAGGATGCGTTGCTGCTGAGTGAAAAGCGTTTCCGCACCCTGGTGGAAACCGCTCCCAGCGTCATTATCGGCCTGACGCCTGACCATCGCATTATCGAGTTCAATCCGGAGGCTGAACGATTATACGGTATGAGCAGCTCCGAGGCTTTGGGTCAGAATTATTTTGAATTGTTTCTGCCCCAGGAACTTTGGAAGCCTACTGCCTCGGAAATAAAAAAAGTCCTGGCCGGGCAACCCGTCCGGGGATTCGTCAACCTGGTCCGAGGGCATGACGGCCGCGAGCATATCATGTCCTGGGATGCCAACCCCCTCCTGGATGCCGCCGGCCAGCCGGCGGCCGCACTGGCCATCGGTCAAGATATTACCGAACGCAAGCGGGCCCAAGAGCGCCAGGCCGTCCAATTCGCGATTAGCAAGGCCCTGGCCGAGTCGTCCACCCTGCTGGAGGCCGGCCCCCGGTTCCTGCGAGCCGTTTGTGAAGAACTAAAGTTTGACGTGGGAGAATTGTGGCTGGTGGACCATGAAAGTAACCTGCTGCGCCGTCAGGCCCTCTGGAGCCAGCCATTCAGTTTGCCATCTAACTTTATCTTTCCGGTTGAGGTCCGGACTTTTTCATCCGGAGAAGGCCTGCCAGGGGAGGTCTGGGCCAGCATTCAGCCCGTTTGGATCGACAATCTGGCCGATGATCCCCGTTTCCTTAGGAAATCCCTGATGGCCCAGGCAGGGTTGCGCGGCGGTTGCGCCTTCCCCATACTCCTGGGCCGGGAAGTGATCGGGGTGATAGCCCTCTTCGCCAAAGAACTGCGGCATCCGGATGAGCACCTCAACAAACAGATGGACGACCTGGGCCACCAGATGGGCCAGTTCATCCAGCGCCGGCGCGCCGAAGATAAGCTGCTTCACCTGTCTCTTTATGACGGCTTAACGGGCTTGGCCAATAGCGCCTTATTGCGGGATCGTCTCCAGATGACCCTGAATAAGGGCCGAAGCTCCCCGGGCCATACCTTCGCAGTGCTCTTCATAAACGTGGACCGTTTCCAGAAGATCAACGACACCTTGGGACATGGAGTGGGAGATCAATTGCTGATCGACATTGCCCGCCGCTTGGAGGAATGTGTACGTCCGGAGGATACCGTGGCCCGGTTCAGTGCGGACAACTTCATCATCTTACTGGCGAATGTCAAGGAAGACCGGCAGGCCATCGTGGTGGCAGGAAGGATACGCCAGTGCTTGCACCCCTGTTTCCATTTAGCCGGCCATGAAGTATTTGTCACCGTGAGCCTTGGCATTGCCATGGGCGCCGGTGATTATGAGACCCCCGATGAAATCTTGCGGGACGCCGACCTGGCCATGAACCGCGCCAAGGACCTGGGCAAGGATCGCTTTTTCCTGTACGACCCGGCCATGCGAGGGCCATCAGTGGAGGCTTTCTCTCTGGAACGGGATTTGCGCTGGGCCTTGGAGCGACAAGAGTTGCTATTGCATTACCAGCCCTTGGTGGAATTGGCCTCGGGACGCTTAACCGGCTTTGAGGCCCTGGTGCGCTGGAACCACCCCGAGCGCGGTCTCGTCATGCCCGGGGAGTTCATCCCCCTGGCGGAAGAGACCGGCCTGATCCTGCCCTTGGGCCAGTGGGTGTTGCGTGAGGCCTGCACCCGGATGCAGGCCTGGCAGACCCGGTTCCAGCCAGACCCGCCGTTGACCATCAGCGTCAATCTCTCGGCACGGCAGTTCACCCAGCCGGACCTGGTGGAATTGGTAGCCCAAACCCTGCAGGGGACCGGCTTGCCGGGAACTCAGTTAAGACTGGAAATCACCGAGACCGCGGTAATGTACGACCCCGAAGCCGCCATCCGTATGTTGACCGCATTAAAAGATTTAGGGGTCCGATTGAGTATTGATGATTTTGGCACCGGCCATGCCTCCCTCCGCTATTTGCAGCGCCTGCCGGTGGATAGCCTGAAAATTGACTATTCCTTCATAAGCAAGCTAAAAGTGAGCCCGGAGAGCGCTACCATTGTCAAAGCCATCTTGGGACTGGCCGGCAACCTGGGGCTCCGGGTGGTTGCCGAAGGCATCGAAACAGCCGGAGAACTCCACCTCCTGCAAAAATGGGGCTGTGGCTATGGCCAGGGCTTTTATTTCTTCCGGCCGATGGATCAGGAGGCCGCCGCAGCTCTGATCGCGGCAGGAGAAAAACCCCTCCTTTGAAAAACTTGGAGGCTGCTGCGCCTCCCATAAACCTCCTTTATCAGCCAGGCCACCAGCATCGTGGACGTCACCCCCAACATGGCCCCATGGCACCTTGTCCACTTGCGAACGCAGTCAATTATTAGGATGGATAACTGCTTCTCGTTCCGTAATTTTAACCGAAAATTGAAAACTGCAAAAATTATTACCGGCAGATCTTCCGGATATACTCAAGTCCTATCCTCAATTTGCCGATAACTAGTGGTGAAGGCCATCGAACCCGGAATTACCGGGCCGGTGCAATGTTCCTCTATGCAAAAGACGCGTTCCTTTTCCGACACTGCCAGCGATAGCGCCCAACATCAGCAGGAGGTCGAAGCCCTGCTGGCCGGCTCCCAGGCTGTCTTGAGCCATCCCTCATTTGAAGACGCGGCCAAAGCTATTTTTGAGACCTGTAAAACCGTAATTGGCGCCACGGCCGGATTCGTGGCCCTTTTAGGTGCGGATAACACCGAAACCGAATTACTGTTTTTGGACGCCGGCGGTGTGCCTTGTTCGGTGGACCCTGGGCGGTCCATGCCCATTCGCGGCTTCTTGAACGAGGCCTTCCGCCTGGGCCAACCCATGTTTGACAACGATTTCGACCGCGGCGACCGGCTGCAATTTTTACCTCTTGGACATATGCGCCTGGCCAACGTGTTGTTTGCTCCCCTCATAGTAGGAGGCCGCGCCGCGGGGCTCCTGGGTCTGGCCAACAAGCCCGACGGTTTTACCGGCCATGACGCCTACCTGGCCGAAAGGTTCGCAGATTTTGCCGCCATCGCCCTGCGCCACAAGCGGGCCGAAGAAACCCTGAAAGAAAGCGAGGCTCGCTTCCGGCAATTGTTCGAGAGTGCGGCTGACGCCCTCTGGCTACACGATCGGGGCACTATTATCGAAGTGAATCAGCAGGCCTGCCAGAACCTGGGGCACACCCGGGCAGAATTGCTTCAATTAAATGTTTCCGACATCGAGGTCGGCTTAGGCCCAGAGGAATTGACCAAACTTTGGGAGCGCGACACTCCGCACTTAACCACCTTTGTCGGCCGCCGCCGCCGTAAGGACGGCTCCACCTATCCGGTTGAGGTCAGGACCACCAAATTTTTCTTTGGCGGACGCCATCTTCGGCTGGCTGCCGCCCGGGACATCACCGACCGCCAGCGGGTGGAGGATGCTCTAAAGGCCGCCAAGGGCAAGCTGGAATACCTCCTCACCGCCAGCCCGGCAGTGATTTACAGTTGCGAGATCACTCCCCCGCATCGGGCCACCTTCTTCAGTGAAAACGTCGTCTCCCTTTTGGGTTATGACCGGCGCGAGTTGATGGATAATCCTGCCTTGTGGCAGGAGAGTATCCATCCCGAAGATGTCCCTGGCGTGTCTGCCGCCACCGCCATATTATTTGAATGCGGCCATATATCCATGGAATACCGCTTCCGGCGCAAAGACGGGGACAATATCTGGATACAGGATGAACTGATCCTGGGGCGCGATGACCATGACAACCCCAGGGAGATCGTCGGGTTCTTGATAAATATTTCCAAAAGGAAACGGGCCGAAGCGGCCCTGCGGCAGAGCGAAATCCAGTACCGCTCCCTGGTGGAGAACACCCTGGACGGCTATATCATCTATAAGTTCCCGGCCGGAAAATTTCTTTTCCTCAACCAACGGATGTGCCAACTTTACGGGTGCAGCCGGAAGGAAGGACTGCGCCTTTCTTTCCGGGACCTCATTGTTGAGCCGGAGCAGGACCGCTTTCACCATTGGGTCCAGGCTCATGTCGAAGGTGAAAACCAGACCGCTTTCCCCCAGATCTTCAGCTTGCGTGGTCGGGACGGCGCCACCTTGCTGGCCGAAGTAGCCGTCTCCCTCATCTCTTATCAAGAAAACCCCGCGGTCCAGGTAGTCATCCGGGACATATCGGAAAGGGAGCGCCTCCGGCAACAGGTGCAATATGCTCAAAAAATGCAGGCTCTGGGTACCATGGCCGCGGGCATTGCCCACGAAATCCGCTCTCCCTTGACCGTCTGTTCCTCGGCCGCCCAGTTTATCCTGGACGACGATCTGACCCCGGAGTTTAAGCGCCAATGTCTGGAGAAGATGCTGGCTGGTATCACCAAGGCCTCCACGATCATTGAAAATCTCTTGAAATTTGCCCGTTCCCCCGAAAGAGTCGAAGCCACCAGGATGGAATTGGGCACGGTCGTCAACGATACCCTGGCGCTGGTGACCAATCAGGCCAGGTTACAAAATGTCTTCATGCAGAAAGTTATCCCCGTGGCGCCCATTTATTTTCAAGGCTTCGCCGGCTTGTTGCCTCAGGCCTTCATGAACCTGTTCCTCAATGCCGTGAACGCCATGCCGGATGGAGGCACCCTGAGTGTCCGCCTGGAGCCCTCCGAGCATGAGGCCATGGTTGTCATCACCGACACCGGCCACGGGATTGCGGCTTCAGACCTGCCCTATATCTTTGATCCGTTTTTCAGCAATTCCCAGGTAGGCCAGGGAACCGGCCTGGGCCTTTCCATCTGCCAGTCCATTATCAAACAACATCTCGGCTCCATTGAGGTGGAAAGCAACCCGGGGCAAGGCACCTGCTTTATCGTGAGATTGCCTCGCCTGCAACCGGTAAACGCGCCTGCAGGTCCTTCCCAGTAATCTCCCTAAGAGAAACTTGTTAAGAATATTGCAGCAAGAACCGATAGAGAATATAGAACGGGGCGGTTGGCAAGGCCTGCCGTAGGGTGCGTCCCACGCACCAATCATGGCTAACTCTGAACTTTGAACCTTGAACTTTTAATTTTACGGAACCGAGCGCAAACCGGAGGAAACGACAGGTTTCATGTCTGCTGACCAACGCCACCCTCATAGTCCCGCCTCTCAGGAGGCATCCCCCGGCGTCTTTTTCCGGACCTTGATTTACCTCCCCATCATCCATACCCAGGCAGATATGGGGGCGCTCCAGGAATCCGTAGCCGCCGCTACCATAGCCAAGCTGGGCCGGGCCGGATTAGCCCGCAAAGCCGGCGTCATCGAGCGGGTCTGGACGGAGATCGAGGCAGCCATTGCCGCACTTAATCTGCCCTTTGACCGGGTGCGCCTCTACCAGGACGGCTTGCCCGTCTGTGGGCGGGAGACCGAAATCGTCACGGAACTGGCCCAGGCGGACAGCCGTAATCATCAACTCCTGTTGCGCTTGATGGCTCAAGGGGCCAGCCTCATGGGGACCGAATCCGCTGACTTGCTGGTCCAGGAGTATCAGGCGGCCAAACAATCCCTGACGGTTCCCCCTCCCCGGTCCGCCGGCCTGGCGGCAAAGCGACGGGCGGCCAGTGAAAGCCTGCTTAAGCGCCGGGATCAATTCATCGCCCAGCGCATTAACGACACGCTCAAACCAGGCGAGACCGGCATTCTTTTTCTGGGAATGCTCCATGCCTTGGAACGATACCTGCAACCGGATATTAAAGTGGTCTATCCGCTCCACCGGCCTCGTTAACCCCGGAGGAAATCATGGATTCACGCGGCACCCAAGTACTTATCGTCGATGATGATCAAGATATCAGCATGATGCTTGCTGCCCTCATGAAAAAAGATGGCTTGACCCATATGGTGGCCCACGACGGGGAAGCCGCCCTGAAGCTGGTCCCTGCGGTAATGCCCGGCATGATGCTGGTAGATGTCAAGATGCCCGGCATCGACGGTATGGAGGTATTGAAGCGGGTCAAAGAAATCGAGCCCCATCTGCCGGTGGTCCTCATCACCGCCTATGCCGATATCCCCGCCTCGGTGGCGGCCATGCGGGCCGGGGCCTTTGATTACCTGCCCAAACCTTTTGACCACACCGAGGTGATCCGGGTGGTGCGCACCGCCTTGGCGGCCCGTGAGAGTCGGCTCCGGGCCGCCACCGAGGTCATCTCGGCCGATAATTGCCTCCGGGTCATGATGGGCCCCAGCGATGCCGTCAGCCACATCATTCGGGACGTAAACCGGGTGGCCCAATCGAACTTTAGTGTCATTATCCAGGGCGAAACCGGCTCGGGCAAGGAACTGGTGGCGCGGTCCATCTTCCAGTTGAGCCCCCGCAGCAACGCTCCTTTTATCCCGTTAGATTGCGGCGCCATCCCCGAAACCCTCATTGAAAGCGAGCTCTTCGGCTATCAAAAAGGAGCCTTCACCGGAGCCAGCACCCCCAAGGCCGGGAAATTCGAAGCCGCTCATGGCGGCACCCTCTTCCTGGATGAAATTGCCAACCTGCCCTTGGGGGCCCAGGCGAAACTGCTGCGCGTCATCCAGGAAAAGGCAGTCCTGCGCTTGGGGGCCACCCAGCCCGTGAAAATCGATGTACGCCTGCTCACCGCCAGCAACCAGCCGCTCCAGGGTCTGGCGGAATCGGGCCAGATGCGGGAGGACCTCTTCTTTCGATTGAATGAGTTTATCATCACCATTCCTCCTTTAAGGGACCGCAAAGACGACATCCCTTACCTGGCCAAGCGCTTCCTGGATATCACCAATAAAGAACTGCGCAAAAACGTCCAGCGCTTCTCCGAATACAGCCTCGAAGCCCTGTTGTCCTACAACTGGCCGGGAAACGTGCGTCAGCTCAGATCCGTCATCCGCCGGGCCGTGCTCCTGGCCGACGATATCATCACGGAACGGCATCTGGACATCAAGCGGACGCCGGTGCCGGGCTTGGCCTTCACGCCTCGGATTGAAGGCATCCCCTGGCAAGAACTCTCCCTCAAAGAGATCGTCCACCGCAGCGTCGTCACCGTGGAGCGGGAAGTCCTGCTCCAGGTGCTGAAATATACCAAAGGCAACAAGGCCAAAGCGGCACGACTGTTGCAGATAGATTATAAGACGATACATACGAAGATGAAGCTGTTTGGCATTAATCGATCTGGAGGCAGTCATGACTAAGAAGCGCGGCGGTGGTGAAGGCATTGGTTTTGGAGGGGTCTTCAAGGGTCTGGCGGACCTCATCGAAAAGCTGGGCGATCTGGCGGAAAAGGGCGAACATCTCAAAGAAAGCGGAGAAATCCATCATCAGGACGTCAAAGGCGTCTATGGTTTCTCCGTGAAAGTAGGTCTGGGGGATAAAGGGGGTAAAGAGGTCAAGGTCGAGCCCTTCGGCAACGTTCGAAAGGACACCAAGACCGGGGAAACCGTGGTCCAGGAAATCCGGGAACCCGTGGTGGACGTCTTTGAAGAAAAAGACCATACCCTGGTGGTGGCCGAGATGCCCGGCGTCAGCACCAAGGACGTGCGCCTGGAAGTGAAAGACGACCTGCTCACCATTATTGCCGAAAAAAAAGACAAGAAGTATCGCAAGGAGATCCTCCTGCCCCGGAGCTATCCCCAGGAAAAGATGAAAATATCTTGTAACAACGGCATCTTGGAAATCAAGTGCGTCATGTAGTCTTGGCCAAAGGGGTGGCACAGCCAACCCTTTAAAAAGAATGTGGTATCTTTTGTAGGGTCGGACCCATGTGTCCGCCTTATCCAAGGCTTCGCGGAGCAAATTTGCCCGCAAAAAATTGTAAAATAAGCTGGGACATGACAGAGAAATTATGAGCAAATCAGAAGACTCAACCCTCAAACTGAAGGTGACCGAGGCCCTGAGCAAAGATGTGGGCCGCGCCTATGCCCGCATGGGACCGGAAGACCTGGAGAAACTCCAGGTGGCCATAGGTGACATTATCGAGGTCGCGGGCAAGCGCAAAACGGTCTGTAAGGCCATGCCGGCCTATAAAGACCTCCGGGGCCGGTCCCGGGTCCAGTTGGACGGCATTAGCCGGGAAAACGCCGGCGCCGGTATCGATGATTTCGTGCACGTGCGCAAGCTCACCTGCCGCCCGGCCGAACATGTCATCCTTACCCCCATCACCATTACCCCTGCCGACCGGGATCTCCAATATATCGGCAGCCTGTTGGACGGCTTGCCGGTCATGGAGGGCGACCGCATCCGGGCCACTCTGTTCGGCAGCCGTACCGCGGACTTCAAGGTGGAAGCCCTGACTCCCAGAGGACCGGTGCTGATCAATCCCACCACGTCCCTGGTGATCGGCAAGGCCGGCGCCCCGCCAGAGGCTCGCCGGGTCGCCGTTTCCTATGAAGACATCGGCGGCCTCAAGCCCCAGCTTCACCGCATCCGGGAGATGATCGAACTCCCTCTGCGCTACCCCGAGCTGTTTGAGCGCTTAGGGATCGACGCGCCCAAGGGCGTGTTGCTCCACGGCCCTCCCGGCTGTGGTAAAACCCTCATCGCCCGCACCATTGCCCACGAAACTGAGGCCAATTTTTTCACCGTGAGCGGCCCTGAAGTGATCCACAAATTCTATGGCGAATCCGAGGCCCACCTGCGCAAGATCTTTGAAGAGGCGTCCCGGAAAGGCCCCAGCATCATCTTCATGGACGAAATCGACGCCATCGCTCCCCGGCGCGAGCAGGTAGTGGGAGACGTAGAGAAACGGGTGGTGGCCCAACTTCTGGCCTTGATGGACGGGCTTAATAAGCGCCAAAACGTCATTGTCATTGCCGCTACCAATATCCCCAACGCCCTGGACCCGGCGCTCCGGCGGCCGGGGCGCTTCGACCGGGAGATTGCCATCCCCATCCCCGATCGTTTTGGCCGCCAGGCCATCCTGGAGATCCACAGCCGGGGCATGCCTCTGGCCGAAGACGTGGATATGACGCACCTGGCCGAGATCACCCATGGGTTTGTGGGGGCCGATCTGGAAGCCCTATGCCGGGAGGCGGCCATGCTCTGCCTGCGCCGCTTGATGCCGGACATTGATTACGGTCTCGCCACCATCCCCTATGAACAACTGGCGCAATTGGAAGTGCACATGGACGACTTCCTGGCCGCACTCCGGGAAGTGGACGCGTCGGCCATCCGGGAGGTGTTCGTCGAAGTTCCGGATGTGCGCTGGGAGGACGTGGGCGGCCTTAAGGCGGTCAAAGAGCGCCTCAAGGAAGCGGTGGAGTGGCCGCTCAAGTATGCCCATCTCTTTAAAAAAGCGGGCATCAAGCCACCAAAAGGCATCCTCCTGGCTGGAGCGCCGGGCTGCGGCAAGACCCTGATCGCCAAGGCCATCGCCACTGAGTCCCAAGTAAATTTCCTCTCGGTGAAAGGGCCGGCCCTGATGTCCAAGTACGTGGGTGAATCCGAACGGGGCGTGCGGGAAATGTTTAAGACCGCCCGCCAGGCCGCGCCCTGCATCATTTTCCTGGATGAGACCGAGGCCTTGCTTCCGGCCCGGGGCATGGGGAGCTCCGACTCCCATGTGTCTGAACGAGTCCTCAGCCAGTTCCTGGCCGAGTTGGACGGTATAGAGGAATTGAAGGGAGTACTGGTGTTGGGAGCCACCAACCGCCTGGATATGATGGACCCCGCGGTGCTGCGGCCGGGACGCTTCGATGAAATCGTACAGATCCCTCCCGCTGACGAAGCCGACCGCCGGGAGATCTTTGCCGTCCATCTCCGGAACAAACCCCTGGCCAAGGGCATCAGCGCGGCCAAGTTGGCGGCCCGCACCGAGGGCCTGAGCGGTGCCGAAATCGCTGCGGTCTGTGACAAAGCCGCTCTCGCTGCGGTCCGCCGCGCCGTCGCCGCAGAAATCGCCCAGTCTGGCGCAGGCGAAGCCAAAGTGCTCATCACCTTAAGCGACCTGGAGGAACCGCTCCAGGAAATGCTGGGCAAAGATGATACTGCTTGACCTTGTAAGAAAATAAGAGTGAGGCGCAGCCGGGCTTGAAGTATCCTTTCGCCCTTCTCATAAAGCAATATTTTAAAGTCCAGAAATATTCATCACGGTATTTAAAGGAATCCCTTCTCTCTCCCCTCTCCCCCAATGGGGGAGAGGGGTTAGGGTGAGGGGGAAATCAGAATAATGCCCCAAGGACTCTACCTTTTCTGCCTGGCCCGGCTCAACCGGCTGCCATCGATTCTGAAAGCCAAGGGATTGGATGGCCAAAGCCCCCTTGAAGTGGCCGGCTATCAAGATCTCGCCGCGGTCTTAAGTCCAGTGTCTCTGGAGGATTTCTGCGGACCGGACGCAGAAACCCGGTTGCAAGACCTAACCTGGATCGGCCCCCGGGTTATCCGCCATCAGGAAGTGGTGGCCGAAGTGATGCGGCATTCACCGGTCCTCCCGGCCCGATTCGGCACCATCTTTTCCACGCCCCAGAGTTTGAACGAGGTACTTAAGCGGCACCATGACACCGTCGCCGGATTCCTGGACCGTATCACGGACCAGGAGGAGTGGGCGGTTAAAGGGATGCTGGACCAGGCTGGGGCCAAGGCGAAATTGTTCTCCCTCAAGCTGGCCAAAGAGGGGGACCGACTAGCGGCCTTATCGCCAGGATTGCGCTACTTTCAGGAGCAACGTCTTAGGGCTGAGTGCGACCAGGAACTGCAGCTTTGGCTCAAAGACGTCTGCCAGGAACTGTGGGTCAGCCTCCGGGAGTATGCTGCGGATGTCCGGGAACGCCGGTTGCTTTCCCGGGAAGCCAGCGGCAGTGACCAGGATATGGTCTGGAATTGGGCCTTTATGGTGCCTCAAACTGCGGTACCGGCTTTTTTAGCGCGGGTCCGGGACGCGGGCGCCCAATACGCCCACCGCGGCTTGGCCATAGACTGCACCGGCCCCTGGCCGCCCTACAGCTTCACACCGGCCCTGAACTTGGAGCCTGAAACATGAGCTGCCTGTTTTATTGCATCCAGCGCTATCCCGGCCCGGAGATAGCCCCGCCCCTCCTGGGGGTGGGGGGTGGTCCGGTCTATCAGGTGACGCACCGGAGTTTGCGAGCCGCGGTTTCCAGGATTAATCAGGGAGATCTGGCTCCCGACCTCCCCCGAGTCCAGACCTATGAGCAGGTGGTGCTCTCCTGTCACCGGCAGGGCACCGTTATCCCCATGCGCTATGGCTGCGTGGTTGAGGAAGACTCCCAGGTCACCCAGCATTTGGACGAACACGGCCCCCACTATGAGGCTCTCCTTTCGGAACTGGAAGGCTGCGTCGAGATGGGTCTGAGGGTCTTGTTGCCGTCAGGCCCCTGGGCCGCGGTGACCCCGGGCGGTCCAGAGAGCTGCCGGGAGCTTGCCGGCCCGCCCCCCGACCCCTCGGCCATGCCGGAGCGCCTCGGCTTGGCCTACCTCACGGCTCGCAAGGCCCATTATGCCAACCAGGACCGCTGGACCAACGAATATCGGCAGGCCGAAAAGCGTTGTCGGGCCCATTTCGAGGGACTCTTTGTCAAATGTAAAACCGAAGCTCCCTCCACCCGCCTCCCCTTGCTTTCACTCTATTTTCTGGTCCCCGGTTCAGCGGCGGAATCTTTTCGCCAGGCCTTCCGGGATCTAAGCGCCACAGAGCCGGCCAGGCTCTTATTGAGTGGTCCCTGGCCACCGTACAATTTTGTGACCAGTAGCCCTAAGTCTCTTTTAACCCCTTGATTTTAAGAAAGTGGAGTGGTTATGGGTGAGAGTGCCATATCAGAGAACGGTGGCCCAAAATTTGAGCGCTACCGGACCCTCTACGAAATGTTGCTGGAGGCCATTCCCTCCTCGGTGTTGCTCATTGACCAGGATCTGCGCATCGTCTCGGTAAATCGGAATTTTCTGGAGAAAAACCGTCGCTCTCTCCGGGACACCATCGGACACCGCCTGGATCAAGTATTTCCGGCGATTATCATTGACCAGATGGATTTCCCCGGGCGCATCAGCCAGGTCTTTGAGAAGAACTTTTCCATTAAAGGGGAACGGATGACCTACCGGGCCCCAGGAATTCCCCTCCGCATCTATTATTACAGTATCCTCCCTTTTTCCTGGCACGGCGCAGTTGAACTGGCCATGCTCCTCATGGAGGATGTCACCGAGCAGGTGCGCTTGAGCGAAGAGGTCCGCCGGGTGGAGCGCCACCTGGCCTCGGTGGTGGAAAGCGCCCAGGATATCGTCTTATCCACGGACATGGAAGGCCGTATCCTGACCTGGAACACTGCGGCGGAGCGGCTCTCAGGCTTCAGTCTCAACGAGGTGCGGGGACGCGACTTTTTCGATTTTTGCGCCAGCGACGATTACGATGAAATGGGCAACGTCTTTGCCCACCTGCAAGCCGGCAAAAATGCCCAAATGGTGGAACAGGACCTGAAAACCAAGGATGGCGACCAAATCCCGGTCTCCTGGATTTTTTCCGCCATGAAGGATCACCTGGCCAAAACCACGGGCATCGTGGCGGTGGGGCGGGATTTAACCGAACGCCGCAAGTTTGAGGCCCAACTCTCCCAATCGCAGAAACTGGCTGCCCTGGGGGTAATGGCCGGCGGCATCGCCCACGAGATCCGCAACCCGCTGGCCGTGTGCGCCTCCGCGGCCCAGTTCATCAAGGAGCCCGATATTTCCCTGGAGTTTCGGCTGGAATGCGCCGAAAAGATCCATACCGGCATTCAGCGGGCCTCCATGATCATCGAAAACCTGCTGCGTTTTGCGCGCCCTTCAGCCAAGCGCGACTTTAAAGAATTCGACCTGACCACCCTCCTGGGTGAAACTCTGGATCTGATCACCAACCAGGCCCGGATCCAAAAGATTGAGCTGCGGGTGCCGGCGGGCACGGAGCCCATTATGCTCAACGGCATGGCCGGCCTATTGCAACAGGCCTTCATGAACCTGCTGCTCAACGCCATCAAGGCCATGCCCGATGGGGGGGCGCTGGGGGTCGACCTGGGCAAAACCAATAGTGAAGCCTGGATACGTATCAGTGACACCGGTCACGGGATTGCCCCCCGGGACCTGGAAAATATTTTTGACCCTTTTTACACCACCGCACCGGTGGGCCAGGGCTCGGGATTGGGCCTCTCCATCTGCTACTCCATCATCAAGCAGCACGTCGGCAATATTACCGCTGAGAGTGAAGCCGGCAAAGGCACCACCTTCACCGTAAAATTACCCATGTTGTAAGGGGGCAAGGACGCCATGACCGATCCATGCAAACTGATTCTCATCGTTGATGATGAGCCGGATATGTGTTGGGCCCTGGAACATCTGCTCAATAAACAGGGATTTCCCACCTACAAAGGCTTGAGTGCCCAAGAAGGCCTTAATCTGATGGGTCAACAACGGTTCTCCTACGCCTTCCTGGACGCCAAGCTGCCGGATATGGACGGCCTGGAACTGGCCCGGCGTATCAAGGAAATTGCGCCAAACATCTGCATTGTGATGGTGTCCGGGTATTATTACCAGGATGACGATTCCATTCAGTCGGCCATCTCCCGGGGCTTGATCGAGGTTTTCATCAACAAGCCTTTTCTCCAGGAAGAGATCCTGAAGGCATTGAAGAGTTGCGGAAACCAGAAAAACAGGGAGTCTATGCCATAGGTATAGAATTCATTCCATAGAATAGATTCCCCCTCCCCCCCGATCCCACATTCCATTAGGCATAACCTATCAATTTTATTACAAATCAAACGTTTACCGCAGTTGGCACGAACCTTGATATATAAGGCTTTGAAGGCACGCCTTCAGAAACAAAAAAACCCCAATTTTATGAAGGAGGTTCCCCATGGCCAAAGTACAGAAGTCAACAGATTCCTCCAGTTTGGCGGAAGTGGTCGACCGCATCCTGGACAAAGGTATCGTCATCGACGCTTGGGTTAAGGTGGCGTTGGTGGGTATCGAACTGCTGTCCATTGAAGCTCGTGTGGTTATCGCTTCCGTGGAGACCTATCTGAAGTACGCTGAAGCTATCGGCCTGACGGCCAGCGCGGCGGCTCCGGCCTAAGGCCATTTGGGGGGACAGTCCTCTTTCCGGAGGGATCCGACACGATCCCCCCCGGAAAGAGGCCCCTCAACAACCTTTTGGGGCGAGCATTGCAGTGCCGACTAACCCCTCAAGGCCTCAAGGCTAAAGAGATGAGGAGAAACCGATGGGTCGATTAACCGAAGAAATGACCCGGCTGTGTGGTGAAATCGTGGCTTTACGCGGGGCCCGCCAAGGCTTCGTCAAGGACCTGACTCACAACGTAGCCACCATGAAGGCAAACTTTCGCCGAGCCCACAACGAGATGGCCAGAAAGACCAAGGCCGAAAGGCGGGCCGCTATGGCTCACCTGAAGAAATCGGTGGGCGATATGCGTCATGCCTTCGCTGCGGATCTGGACGGCGCCCGACGCGCCTGGGCCGGCAAATAAGCCGACTTACTCTTATCCACATTTAATCAACCATTAACCTCGACTGGCTAACAGTCAATCCGATTAAAGGAGAAATACCATGGCTAAAGTCCAAAAGTCAACCGATTCCTCGAGCCTGGCGGAAGTTGTTGATCGTATTCTGGATAAAGGTATCGTCATCGACGCTTGGGTCAAAGTGGCGTTGGTAGGCATCGAACTGCTGTCCATTGAAGCTCGCGTGGTCATCGCCTCCGTGGAAACCTATTTGAAGTACGCCGAAGCTATCGGCCTCACCGCCAGCGCGGCCGCTCCTGCATAAGGATAATATTCTGGGGAATGGGTCCTCTTGCGCTGAGGGGCCGCAAGGCCCCTCAACGAAAGAGGGTTGCGGTTGCGGACAACCGCCGCAACCAAGACGCTTAAGAAAGTTCCCCGGCAAGGTCCAAGAGAAAGGAGATACTTCATATGGGTCCATTAACTGAAAGCATGACCCGGTTATGCGGTGAGATCGTGGCCCAACGTGGGGCACGCCTGACCTTCGTCCGGGACCTGGGCCAAGATGTGGCCGCCATGAAGACCGAATTCCGCCGGGCCCATACCGACATGGCGCGGCGGACCAAGGCGGAACGTCAGGGCTTTGTCAAGGATCTGGGCCTTGAGGTGACGACCATGCGGGCCGGGTTCCGTCAGGCCCACAAAGCCATGGCTCGTCAGACCAAGGCGGAGCGTCGGGCTGCCGTGAACCGCTTGAAGAAGACAGTGGGCGGCATGCGCCGGGAATTTGCCTTGGATCTGGCTGGCGCGCGTCGGGCCTGGTGTGGCCCTTCCCCCGCCGAACTGCGGGCCAAGGCCGAGGCCGAGCGCCGGGCCAGGGCAGAGTCGGAACAGCGGGCCAGAGAAGCGGCTGAACGTGATCGCCTGTCCGCTTTGGCCATGGCCAAGGAAGAGGCCGTCCGGCATCAAGCTTCCCAGGCACAAAAAGAAGAAGCAGTACGCCCCGGCAAAAAGAAGGGGTAATTCCTTCCAGGTGAGGACCGGCAATGACCCACGTTCAGCAAGCACATACCAAGGAAGCGCAGACGGGCTGCCTCAAAGGAGGCTTCGAGCCAGTGACCTGCTCCTTCTGCGGCGGCAAAGGCAAAGATCCCTTTGGGATCATGTCCTGGCTTTCCGACTGTGTCGTTTGCGGTGGCCGGGGAGTGGTACTGTTGCCGGTGTCTCGCCGGCGCTGTGCCCACTGCCAGGGCACCGGGGCCATCAAGACCTTCACCTGTACGGTATGCCATGGCACCGGCTATGTGCCCGAGTTCCCCGGACCCCAAAAGGTCTGTCCGGAATGCCGCGGCACAGGCGATGATGCCTCTTTCCCAACCCTGGCTTGCCAGACCTGCCGCGGGCGGGGCTCGGTGCCCCGGGAGAGTCATAGATAATAGTCTATCCATCCTGCCCCTGGCTTCCAGGGGCAGTTCCTAAAGCCAGATAGAGGAGCATGCACATGAGTGGTGAACATCGGAAGCGGGCCGCAGTGGCCGTAGTGAAAGTGGAAAGCCGGGACGACCAGGTAGCGCCGGAAGCCAGCCCGGAATTCGTGGAAACGGCTTATGTCCAGGACCTGACCAAACGCGCCCTGGCCTACCTGGGGGTGGGTTATCCGGTCCACTTCGCCGGTCCGGCGGGCACAGGGAAGACCACCCTGGCGTTCCATGTCGCGGCGCAGCGGGGCCGGCCCGTGGTCTTGATCCACGGGGACGATGAGTTCGCCGGTTCCGACCTGGTGGGGCGCCACTCCGGTTATCGCAAACAGAGACTCGTCGACAACTACATTCATTCCGTCCTCAAAACCGAAGAGTCCATGAATGTTACCTGGATGGACAACCGCCTCACCCTGGCCTGCAAAGAGGGCTATACCCTCATTTACGACGAATTTACCCGGTCCCGGCCTGAAGCCAATAACGCCCTGCTCAGCATCCTGGAGGAGAAAATCCTCAATCTTCCCAAGCTATCCCGGGGCGGCGACGGTTACTTGGAGGTGCACCCCGAATTCCGGGCGATCTTCACTTCCAATCCTGAGGAATACGCCGGGGTCCACAAGACCCAAGACGCCCTCATGGATCGCCTCATTACTGTCAGCCTGGGCCATTTCGACCGGGAAACCGAAATCCAAATTGCCATGACTAAATCCGGTCTGGATCGAACCGATGCCGAGAGCGTGGTGGATGTGGTGCGGGAACTCCGGGGAGTTGGGGTCAATAACCATCGGCCCACAGTCCGGGCCTGCATCGCCATTGCCAAGATTTTGGCCCATCAGGGCGCCCGTGCCCAGAAGGGCGATCCGGTCTTCCATTGGGCCTGTCGGGACGTACTCAATTCCGACTCCGCCAAAGTGACCCGGGGCGGTCAATCGGTCATGGGCGAAAAAGTGGAAGAAGTGATTGACACGGTCCTGGAGGCGCGCCAGCCGGCCCCTTTCAGACTGGGCCAGGGTGCCAGTGAATAAGGAGTAAAGTTATGGCTGTTCCTTTAAGAGGAGTACAAGATATCCGCACCATAACAGGGCGGGTGAGAAAGGCTACGCTCCCGCATGAGGCCTATCTGCGCATCAGCCACATCGAAATGGAAAAGGCCAGAAAGACCGTGGAGAGCGAAAAGGCCCGGCAGTTGATGGCGGATATTGCCGCCCGCCTTGAGGAAATCGAGGCGGAAAAAGCCGCTCTGTTGCAGTCTATGGGGGAAAGAAGCGGCTCCCTCCCGCGGACCGGGCCGCCCCGGAGCACCGGCGGCTTTAAAATTAAATATTAAAATAAGCTTTATTTAATTACCGAGGATGCCGATGCATACTATCAGAGATGCCAATCAGGTGCGGACCATGCGTCAGGTGAAAAGTTACCGCTCCTGCCCCACGTCCACGGGCCTGCCCATGTGGGGCCAAGAGCTGGGGCGGATGTATCAGGAAGAAGTGGCCCGGTGTAACCGGGAGTTCCGCCGGCGCTGGTTGGCCGCATCCTGGCGCAACCGTTGCGGCTGTCGCTAAGTATAGAGGTTCATATTGGCTTTTTCCTTTCCCCACGCTTCGGGGGGAGAGGGTTAGGGTGAAGAGGGCTTTTAACCTCATACCCTATTTTTAAAACTTGTACTGAGGAGACCGGTTATCATGGAATTCGCCCTGAAGGTCCTCAACCGATACGCCCCGGTTTCCGGCCAGAGCTCTCGCCGCAAGCACTTCGTGGATGAAGTGACGTGCGCCTACTGCGGCGGCCGTGGGGCCGATCCCAAGTACAGCAGCGCTTCCGGTTGCCCGGTGTGTAACGGCGCCGGTCGCGTTCAGGTGACCCCACCGGTGGTTACCTGCCGGCTCTGCGCCGGGTCCGGCCGGGTGAGCGGTGATTTGATCTGCCTCACTTGCCGGGGGGTTGGGATGGTGCCGGTGCGGTTAGAGGCCGACACTTGTCCCCGCTGTGGCGGCTGCGGCGAAGAGGGGATTTTTTATTGTAACGCCTGTAAAGGGCAAGGGATCGTCTGATTTCAGACACGGAGAACTATTATGCGAATCAACTGTCTATCTTGCGGCCATAAAGTGGAACTTGACGACGCCTATGATGACTTTGAGGGCCCGGTCAAGTGCCTGTGCGGCGCCATGCTGACCATCCGGACGGAAGAGGGGATGCTCAAAGGTATCAAAATGGCTGAATCCTTGCCCCGCCCGGCAACTAAGTCCAAACGTCTGGAAGGTGCTACCGCGTAAATCCGTTTCATAACGGCCGGTATCGCTTAAGGGAAAGTCCCCTTTTCGTAAAAGGGAGATCTAGAGGAATTTGGGTAGGGGCAGGCTTTAGCCTGCGTGGCATGGGTGAGACCCCTTGGCACGATGACTGAATTTGTGCGGGCGCACTAATAATAAAAATTTTAGTAACCACATTACCTGGAGACCGGAGGAGATTTTCCCGGAGTCCTTGAAGAAGGTGAGAGACGAATATGGCCGCGAAACCAGAAGCCACAAAAGGCAAGTATTTATACGCCATAGTCCCCGACGCAGGTTCGCGGACTTATGGCTTTGCCGGTATTGAAGGGGCCCCCGTATACACCATCCCCAACGGGCGGATGGCCGCAGTGGTGAGTGACGTGCCCAACCAAAGGATTCGCCCGGAACGTCGCCATCTGGCTGCCCAGCAGTCCGTTCTCAAGGGCCTCCTGTCTCAGACCGGCGCCATGCTCCCCATGGCTTTCGGCATCATTGCCGACGGTCCCAAAGCCATCCAGAAGATTATGGCGCGCAACCATGAGGCCTTTCTGAAGCAACTGCAACGGGTGACCGGGATGGTGGAAATGGGGCTGCGGGTCTCCTGGGACGTCCCCAATATTTTTGAGTATTTCATCAATACTCATGAGGATCTGCAGGCCGCCCGGGACCGCTTTATGGGGCCTTACCGGAATCCCTCTCAGGAAGACAAGATCGAGCTGGGACGTCTGTTTGAGCGCCACCTCAACGAAGACCGGGAAGCCTATACCGAGCAGCTAGAAGATATCCTGACCACGTATGCTCAGGAGGTCAAGCGGAACAAATGTCGCGGTGAAAATGAGGTCATGAACCTAGCCTGCCTGGTGCCGCGCACCGGCCAGGAGCGGTTCGAAGAGGGCGTCTTTGAAGCAGCCAAGCTGTTCGACAACAACTTTACCTTCGACTACAACGGACCCTGGGCGCCCCATAATTTTGTGGAACTGAATCTCGAGCTTTAATCCAGGGCCCCTTAAAGGAGAGGCGATGTTTTTCGTTGACGATCTGCTGATGTCTCCCATTAAAGGCGTTCTCTGGGTCTTTAAGGAGATCCACGACGCGGCCCAACAAGAATTGGCCGGCGAGAGTGAGGCCATCACTGCGGCCTTGAGCGAGCTCTACATGAAGCTGGATACCGGGCAGATTACTGAAGAACAATTTGACGCCCAGGAAAAGCAGCTCCTGGACCGCCTGGATCGCCTGCAAGCTGAAGCCGAGGCCGAGTCGGAGCCTGAGAAGAAGCCGGCGAAACCCCGCGCCAAGGCCAAAGGGACCCGGAAAAAGCCTGGGGCGAAACCAGCCATGCTCGTCTGAGGTCCCTAAAGACTGGCAGTTAACAGCAATTTAAGCCATGCCATTGCCAAAAGCACCCTCCTGGCCATCCCCTCTCCCCTTTCCGGCCATTGAGGGGAGAGGGGCAGGGGTGGAGCGGATAAGAAAAGCTTTTGGCAATAAGCCTAAAGGAACGATCGCGCAAAGCACGCCTGAGCGGGGTATGAGGGCATCAGCGAGGAGATGGGGCACGTTTGATGATATGGTCAACACCTTACCTGCCGGCGGCAGACGCTGGCCCGGATGTACATGATGCCTATTTCCACTACTCCAACGAGGGCCAATGGCGTGCTACCTCTTTTCGAGCATCCCTATCTCAGACTGTTATTCTTCGGCGGCAAAGGCGGCGTGGGCAAAACCACCTGTGCTGCCGCGGCCGCGCTTTACTATGCCCTCAGATCCCCTCACCGCACCGTTCTCCTGGTTTCCACTGATCCGGCCCATTCCCTGGCTGACAGCCTCGGTGATTTCCAGCCCCCCAGAAATTTGCAGATTCTGGAGTTCAACGCCGAAATTTCCCTGGCGACCTTTAAAACCCGGCACCGGGACAAGTTTGCCCAGATTGCGGCCCGGGGCACCTTCCTGGATGAAGATGATATTCGCCGGGTCCTGGACCTCTCCCTCCCCGGCCTGGACGAACTCATGGCGTTGCTGGAAATTGCCGGATGGGCCGAGGCTGGGACCTATGACCTTATCATCGTGGATACCGCGCCCACCGGGCATACGTTGCGGCTGTTGAGCACGCCGGATTTGATCCGCACCTGGCTCAAAGCCCTGGATACCTTGCTGGCCAAGCACCGTTTCATGCAAGCCTGTTTTAAGGGATCGTATCAGCACGATGAACTGGATGATTTTCTCCTGGAACTTACCGCCTCGGTAAAAAAAATGGAAGCCCTGCTCCAAGACCCCCGCACCTGTCGCTTTGTGCCGGTGATGCTGGCCGAAGATCTGGTCATCAGCGAAACCCTTAAGCTCATGGGCGAACTGGCGCGGCTCCATATTCCGGTCACCGAGTTCGTGGTCAACCGCCTTTTCCCGGAGAATTCCTGTCCCCTCTGCTCCGAAGCCCGGCAGCGCCAACAGCACCTCTTAGCCGAGTGCTTGACCAATGACGCCTTTACCGGCTATGCCTTCTGGGGCCTGCCCTTGTATGCCGAGGAAATACGCGGTGCGCTCCTTGAGAACCTGTGGGATGGGGTCTACCCCATCAGTTCCACTCCAACGGCCCTGCCCTCTCCGCCCTTTAAAATGTCGCCCCGGGTTACGGCCCCACCCCCCTGCCCCGCTCCCGAACTCAGTTTCCTAATCTTCGCCGGCAAAGGCGGGGTGGGCAAAACCACCCTGGCCTGCGCCACCGCGGTCCACCTGGCCCGTGAGTTACCCGGCAAAGAGATCCTGCTCTTTTCCACCGATCCGGCCCACTCTTTGGGGGATTGTCTGGATGTCCCCGTCGGACCCCACCCGGTGCGCCTGGCCCCATATCTTACGGCCATGGAGATCGACGCGCCGGGAGAATTTGCCTCCTTAAAGGAGCAGTATCAGCGGGAACTGGAGAGTTTTCTGGAGAACACTTTCGAGAATTTCGATATTCCCTTTGACCGTCAGGTGATGGAGCGGATGCTGGACCTCTCCCCTCCCGGCCTCGACGAGATCATGGCCCTGATGCGGGTCATTGAATTCCTCGATCACGGCCGCTACGATGTCTTCATCTTGGATTCTGCCCCCACCGGCCATCTTCTCCGCCTCCTGGAATTACCGGAACTCATTGATCAGTGGCTCAAAACCTTTTTCGGGTTGCTCCTGAAGTACAGGTTGACTTCCCGGTTTCCCGATCTCTCCCAGCAATTGGTGCAAATTTCCCGAGATCTGAAGCTCCTGCGCAGCTTGTGGCGCGACCCGGCTCGGGCTGCGCTCTACGCCGTGTCCATCCCCACGGAAATGGCCTTCCAGGAGACCGGCGATCTGTTGGCAGCATGCCAGCGCCTGGATATGGCCGTGCCGGTGCTCTTTCTCAACCTGGCCACCCCGGCTGGGGATTGTCCCTTGTGCACCGCTCTGCATCGCCGGGAGGCGCTCATCCAAGAAAAATTCCGGCGCACCTTCTCCGGCCGGCAAACCGTTATCTATCGCCAGAGCGAACCCCGGGGCCTAGAACGCCTGGGGGAATTGGGGCTGGCCCTTTTCCGGCCCAGGAATATGGAGAATCACCATGGGGCTGCTACTGATATGCCCACATTGTCACACTAAGCTATCCCTGGCCTGCCGAACCTGTTTCGGCTGCGGCGCCGACCTGGGGAACCTACCCGCGACAGCGCGCCGTTATTTTATCAGCGGGCCTGAGGATACACCGCTCTCGGCTCCGGAGCTGATCCTCGAGCCCTCGCTTGAGACCGTGGAGCCGGAAGTGCTGGAAACACATACGGAGATTTCGGCAATCATCAAACCGGAAGTGGTGGAGCCCCACTCCAAGGCGATGCTGCCAGAAACCCCCAGCTTCAAGAGCAAAGACGTCTCCTTATGCGAAGCCTTGGACCGCGTCCTCAATAAAGGCGCGGTGCTCTTTGGCGAAGTGATGATTTCCGTCGCCGATATCGACTTGGTCTACCTGGGCCTCCAGGTCATCCTGTCCTCCATGGAAACCGCCCGGGACCTAAAACCCGCCACGGGGACAACTCAGGCGGGACCGAATATCTTTGCTAAAGGAGTTTACTGATGAAACCCGCGCCACCGGTCCTGGTTGAATCCCCGGCCTTAAGCGATTTCAGTAAGATCATGCAGGGCGACGGCCTGTTCCCGGACCAGGCCCCTGGGGGTCAGGTCCCCCGCATCAACCTGGACCAGGATAATATCAAGAACAGCCTGGGGCAACTGGTCCTCACCCTGGTGAAACTGCTCCACGAACTCCTGGAGCGCCAGGGTATCCGACGCATCGAAGCCGGGAGCCTCACCGACGCCCAGATCGAACGCCTGGGTTTGACCCTGATGAAACAGTCCCAAGAGATCGACCGGCTCCGCCGGGAGTTTGGGCTGGAAGAAGCTGACCTGAATATCGACCTTGGCCCCCTGGGCCAACTCCTCTAGGGAGGAACCGCACATGAGACCACCGCAAGGCATCCAGAGTTCCATTCATAGCACCAATCTGGCGGATCTTCTGGAACGCATCCTGGACAAGGGCATCGTCATCGCTGGCGATATCAAGATTCGGCTGGTTGAAGTCGAACTCCTCACCCTGCAGATTCGCCTGGTGATCTGTTCGGTAGACAAAGCCAAAGAGTTAGGTATGGATTGGTGGGTGGCCAACCCCGCCTTCAGTCCCCAGGCCCCTCCCGATGAGTTGGCGGCCTCGCTGACCAAGATCGACGAACGGCTGGGTCGCCTGGAATCTGCCATGGCCGGCGCCGCCCTGTGATTGATCTTCTGCGGCGCGGCCGGAAACCGGGCTCAAAGCCTGGCTAAAGGTTACGCCCGGGACAGACTGGCCGCGCCGGGTAGCTGCTGCGCTGAGGCGGGCCTCGATGCCCGCCTTAGTCCTGCGGTAATGGTGCGCGGTCGCGACCCGCAATAACTTATAATGCCAACCTGTATGCCTCCTGTATTCACTTGAATAATAAAACCCTGTAAAAAACTTTACAGACTTAATTATGTTTCTCTTCCGAAGCTTGTTTTGATACGACGGTCCAGCGGGCATGTTATTTGGAGACATTTTCCTCCACGCGTTCAGCCAAAAGTCGCAGGGCTTCGGGAGGATTTACGTCTCGAGAGTGACCGCTTGGGGACAGGAAGAAAAATTTTTCATGCTTGAGGTATTCTGCGGTGGACCGATACTCAACTCATTGAGGTCAGAATTGGTTAAGCTGCTGGACTCCTTCCAAAACGGCAATCAACCCCCCAAAAATGGCGGTAACCCACTTGCTCCATTCCGCCCCTGACAGGGCAATCACGGGAATCGTCGTGGCGAGCACAAGCTGAATAATCCTCAGAATATGGGCGGGATATCCTCCAGGTCCACCCAGCCCTCCCGCTGGCGAACCTTCAGGGCATCATTGAGCCGAATGACAAAGTCCTTATCCTCACGGGCATAGGAAATGAAGACATCCGCCATAGCGCCCCCGCACCCCTACTTGAGGAAAAAAAACCGGAATACCCTTACAGAGCAATCCGGTGGTTACTTTACCTGCATACGCCTCCCTTCTCCCGGGAGCATTATATTATCTTGTATTTTATATATTATTATAGATTATTAATGTCAATTTAAACTTTTATTGAAAGCTTTAAAATTGACCGCCACCATGGACATTGAGCAGATCTTCACCAGTTTTAATAGTCTCAAGGGCAACGCTGAAACCGAGCGGTTTATACGGACTTTGAAGGAAGAATGCCTTTGGCTGGAAGAGGTTAGCAGCTTAAACGAAGCCCAGAAAAGGCTCTCAGCCTGGATCGGCTTTTACAACAATCATTACTTGCACTCGGCCCTGGGGTATCGGAGCCCTCAGGAATATGAACGGCTTTACCATGAAGAGAAACTGGGAAAAGCCGCTTGAAGCCTACACAAAGATCGA
The DNA here is from genome assembly GCA_041648175.1 of Desulfobaccales bacterium. Taxonomy (NCBI): domain Bacteria; kingdom Pseudomonadati; phylum Thermodesulfobacteriota; class Desulfobaccia; order Desulfobaccales; species Desulfobaccales bacterium. Next base: position 96,575 of record JBAZPO010000005.1, read on the forward strand.
CTTAAAAATGTCTCGACTTTAGGGGAGCATTACAATGGGGGGTTATCGGCGGAAAAAGCAAGTCTCCCTCAGGGTATCTTAGTCAGTTAGTTTAAGGAGCATTGACGTTTCAGAGAGGATCGATGGAATCCCGCTGAATGGTTTAATATGTGATTGATCAATATATTGGCAACTTCAGTGCTATCAACCTTATAGCTTCCTTCTTGGACCGCCTTCTTGATTGCAAAAACCCTCTCCACCCTGCTCAGGTTTGATTCGAGGCTTGCTCTGAAGGGAGGCTTCATGCGTTTATCTCCTTTGAAGCTATTTAATCGTAGCGCACGTCCCTTGTTAATCATCAAACCGATTATTTCTCGATGATCATTTCAGCCATTTTGGGCTGGCCTGGACTGAGACGAAATCCTGTCGCAAAGATAGGACTTCGGCGGTTTTTGTTTAGGCCGAGATAAGGCATGTGATGCGTAACGTTGAGTTCCGGTTGAACATTATCTCCAAGAAAGTTTTGCATTATCTCTATTACTTTTTCAGCTTTTTCTTCAGGGGGATCGTGACCGCAGCGCTCAATGACTATCAATTGGGAATTTTTCATGGCTTGATGCAGGCGTACCCCGTTTTCCAAAGGAATTATTCTATCCTCCCGGCCCCAAATAATCAGGGTGGGCACTTCGATCTGTGGATACATTCTGATTATTTCATCCAGGTGGTCCGGAGTTATCTGCCTGGCAGTCTGCTGAAATGCATGCTTCGCACCGGGGGAGGCCAAGGGTGCGGCATAGGCCTCCACGTCTTCCCAATTAATCTTACTGTGGTCATAATATAACGTTTCCATCAGGTTGCGGACTTTGGTCTTGTCTGGAATAAGATGTAGGCCCAGCCATCCCAACACCGGCATTCTTAACATTCGTATCACCCCCGGCAACTTCTGGGGATAAGCGATGGTGTCAATAAGAATCAGCCGGGATAACCTGGAAGGGTCTCGTTGAGTAAATTTCAGTGCCAGAAGTAAAGCCACCCCGCCGCCGAAGGAATGTCCCACCAAGGTGACATGCTGCAAATTATTTTGCAGGATAAACTGGTAGATCAGCTCTGCCTGATCAAACATGGAGTATTTATCGTCATAAGGTTTGGGTGATTCTCCAGCGCCCTTAAGGTCAAATAATATGAGCCGGTAATGGGGCGACAACGGTCCGATTAGGTGCCTCCATGTATAGAGGCTGCCTCCAAGGCCATGAAGAAAGATGACAGGGTCTCCTTGCCCGTAGGTTTCATAATGGAGTACCAAGGGTTCCGGGGCAATGGCGCCCCCCATGTAGTCATGCCAGGTGGTCGTCTTCTTATCAATGGCTACACAAGAAAACAGGAGACTCAAGACAAGTACAATGGCAGAGTATGACTTGCAAGGGGTATTCATTACGACAATTTTAAGGCACTGCTAATGGGAGCCGCCAGAATGGGCGCCAGAATAGAAACGACCTGGAGCAGTTGATTACTGAGGGTGAATGAAAACCCATTTTCGTTAAGCCACTGCTCCGCTTCTTTAGTTCCCAGGGCCATCTTGCCCATCTTGCCTTTGGTGATCAACTCACGAACCCGGTTTTGCAAGTGGACTGAAGAAGGTATATACGTCAGGGTCAAGACCAGGGTGAACGCGACACCCCAATAAGCGGAAATGGACCAGGCGACTCCGGCTATCTTGGACCTGAGCGCCGGATCATTCACCAGGCTTGCGGTCCAATTGAGCCACATACTCATGTGCAGGATACCGAAGACCAGGAATGCCGATGCGACATTAATGATCTCTTTCAGCCTCTGCATCCGTGAGATCATCTGCATCGGATCAACATTACCAGTCGTCACCGGTAAGTGCAGCGTTCCACATATCGCCAGGAGCAACAAAATTGGCGTAACCGCGGCGAGGATATTTACGGCTGATATAATTGCATAAACGTGTAGAAGGAAGACGTCACTGAACATCTCCGATCGCACCAGCATCTTGTAAGTGAATCCGAAGATGAATTCGTACAAGGCGTTTCGTGTTATAGCGCTATAAACCAAGTAACCAAGGTTTCCCATACAGAGCAGCATGCCGATGATAACCGTCCATGCAAGGTTCGACCCTTTGAGATACGATCTGATGGTGGAAATGGCAACGAATATTGCTACGACCGGTATGACAAGGTTCAAGAGGGCCGAGGCGAGCCACACGTACCTGGCCTTTAGTTCGGTCAACAATTGTGGAAGACCAGGGGCAGCTTCAGCCTTTACCACTGCCACGAGCTTTTGAATAATGGAAATGGCGGGATCAACGCTTATCTCAAATAAAAAGGTGGAAAACAGATACACCAGCAAAGGTGGTATCAGGAAGCGCAATTCCCGATAGGGCTTGTATTTTATAAGTCCGGCCATTGAGATTTACTTGCTTAATTTTCTTAACAGACCTGGGCTAAAGTTGAGTCCCCGGCCGCACAAGCTGTTTTCAGAGATCCTGGACTCCAATAGCCTAATCTAACCGCTTCACTGCCGGCGGTTTCCAGCTACCATTGAGTACCGACTGCTTCGGCCAGTAGAACCGCAGCATCAGTTCGAATTTATCGGCAGGAACAGGCAGCCAGTTGGATTCTTTGTCCTTGCCCGGCGAGTCCTTTTGAAGGTAGAGGTTAAGTGAACCGTCCTGGTTGTACCTGACCTTGGACCGGGAGTTGAGCTTATAGCGGTTCAATGGGTTCGCCACCAAGAAGTGCTCGGCGTTATACATGGTCAATGACCAGAAACCATGGGCCGGCGGGGTTTGGGCTTGGGGGAAGTGGAGCACGTACCGCTGGGAGCCGTTCAGGGGCTTGCCATCGCCTTCGACCTGCGTCATCATATCCACTTTGTCCTGGGGCAAGTTGGCGCCGAGGTTGACCGAGGTGATGTAGGCGCGCTGGAGGTAATCGGCGCCATAGACCCCGGTTTTCAAGGTGAATGTCCAACCGTTAACCTGGACGCCCGCTTCCTTCCCGTGCGCCGTGATTTTCTCTTGCGCGGCTTTAAGACCTCGTTCCAACCCTTTAGCGACGGCCGGGTCCAGTTTGTTCAGGTCAAAATCCTGTTCCGGGATGAGACCGATCTTCGCCAGCTTGGCGACCATGGGTCCATCCGTGGCCGCGGGCGGGTTGGCCTGAATAGCCTTAGCCAGGGTCTTGAAGTAGCTCGCCGCATCCATGCGCCGCACCTGTTCCCACCCTGACGTCTTCATGTCGACGTTCGGGTCCACCGTGCCTTTGGGCGGGGTGTAGGATTTGCCTAAGGCGCTGCGCGGTATGAGTTTGTAGTGGTCCTGGATGGCGTGCACCGCCTTGTAGTCCGCCGGGGTCCCGGTGCAATACGTGTGGCCGATAATCCACACCATGTTGGTAGGTGACTTGAGTTCCTTGACGCCTCGGGGCAACCTACCCTGCCAGCCTGGTCCGGTGATGGCGTATTTCTGGGCTTTGGTCCCGCTCGTGCGCTTGCCCGGGGCGGCGAACACGTTGGTCCAGGCGTCCAGCATCTCCATCAAGTAATAGCGGCCTTTTTCATCCGGGAGGCTCAGGATGTAAGGCTCCTTCGAGAGGTCCAGCCAGGCGAACGAAAAGAGCGTGTCCGTATTGGGATTGGGGACGCCCTTAAATGAGGCGTCCGGATACTGTCTCTGGTGAGCGAACTGGCCCAGGGGCGCGTGAAAACCCTCTGGTGCGGCCACGTTGATCATCACCCGCCGGACTGTTTCCATAATGACCAGCGGGTACCCGTAAATGTAAGCCTCGGTACCCAGGTTGAAGGCTTCGGTTTCCCGCTCTGGCTCGGAAGCCGTAACTTCAGCCCGCTTGGCTTCCTGGGCCGGAGCCGGTAGGGTGGCCAACAACAGGAAGACGGCAATGAGGGAGATTACCAGCATATACCAGGAGCGATGATACCAAGGGTGGTCTTTTCTCATGTTGTCCCCGTTTTTTCTCGCCTAATTACCGTCAACCCGTGTTTGAGCCGTTTCTGACTCACCCGATTTCTGAGCTGCCTCAGCGTCTCACCGAAATGCTGTAAGCACCCGTGCCTGCAGGGCTATAGTGCCGAACCCGCGCGAAATAGATGCCCGCGGCCAGGTCGGCGTTGATAAGGGAATTAACTCCCGGGCCACTGTCATCGTCCTGCGCGATCAGGGCGGTCTCGCTATTGGGACCGAACAGGGTAACGAAGGTGTCCGTATTCCCGGCCGTCTCTATCGTGTAAAGCCCCGTAACTGTGGCTGCGAACCGGTAAATATCGCTTTCGTTCGCCGCCTGGATATCCCCCTGGACGGGCGGCCCGTTGACCTGGATTTCGGGAATAGCCGGTTGGGCTGCATCCGCCCGCACTGAAATGCCATAGGTCCCGGTCCCGGACGTCTCATAATGCCGGATGCGCACAAAGTAAGTGCCGGCCGAGAGATTGCTCACGATCCTGGCGTTTCTGTCCTGGCCGCTGTCGTCATCCTCGGTGACGAGGGCTGTTTCGCTGTTAGGGCCGAAGAGAGACATCAGGACGTCGGTGGGTCCTTCTGTCTCGATGATGAAACTGCCCGCGGTCGCTACCGCAAACCTATACGCATCTATCTCACTGGGTTGACCGATAGAGGCCGCCATGGTCGGCGCGCCCACTGTGAGGTCGATAATGCCCGAGGGCGCCGCCGGATCGGTGTCATACGTGTATCCCAAAGTCGTATGATTGACGAGGCTGCCCGGTATCACCCCTGCAGATCCCGGCAGCACCGGCAGCATCGGTCCGGCCGGCCCGGAATAGGGCGCGGCGGTGGGATGCAATCTCTGCCACTCCGCCCACAGGCGATCCAAATTGCAGTGCAGCAGGAAAAAGGCGGGGTCGTTGGGTGAACTAGCGGCGGCTGCCGACCCTCCGATAAAGACATGTACGGTGTTATGGGCAAACTGTTCGGAGCTGGGTCTAAAAGTTGAATAAGTGAGACTACTTCCCAGGACGGAATTAACCTGGGAAGCGGTGGGCAATGATCCGCCGCCTCCCAGCTCGCGCCTGAGCGCCGGACCAGGGTCAAAGGGCGGAGAAGTAACGTTCAGGACCCAGGCGGGAAAGGCAAAGGGGCCCGTGGTCACGCGCCTGTCCGGTCCTTGGCCATCACCTCCCATGAAGTCATTGCTCCAGATGGGCGGCCCGACGGAGCGATCCACCGTCCAGTCCCAGTAGGGGATGCTCACAGTTGGGTCGACACTTTGCAAATCGAGTTCAAGCTGTAGCAGAAACTCGCGATGCCAGGGTAGAAAAATCGGATTGTTATGGATTCCCAACTGAAATAAGTCTCGATGTTGAAGTACATATTGGTCATATCTGCCGTTGGCTTTTACTTGCAGAAGCGCGGCTACAAAGCGGGCCTTTTCGTCAGCGGTTAAAGTTGACGCATTTTTTCTCACGCCCATGACACCCTCCTTGGCAGGTCGTTGTCGGTTTATACGCTACGACTCTCTTCTTTCCAAGCGGAGGTATGGCTAGCGGATCTTCCGCTCGCGAATCTGCTCCACCGCAATACTTTCGACTCCACCACCATTTCTTCCTGCGGTGTAAACCGCGGTCACGTCGAGACTGAAGGTGCTCTCAATGACCAGAAAGCCCTCAGTTCCGTGGATGAACGGTCCGAAGTCCCGCTGTATTTGGTCGCAATCCACCCTCGCGGCTTCATCAGGTTTCAACCGATCTTCAATGAATTTGGAAATACCGAGTCCGGGTTGGGTGATCTTCTTTCGCCACTTGACCGTCTGGTCGTTGGGGTTATGGATGTTGACCGCTGTCTGATAAGTCCCAGGAAGGACAGAGGTGGTAGTCTGGCTGGTTCCTGGAATATTTGCCGTGCAGAGAAATTTCGCTGCGTACTGGAAGCGGTACTCCTCGCCTTCTTTCGTTTCACTTTTCTCTCGATTCATTATCCTTCCTCCTTTTGAGTCAGGGGACTAGCTATCGATCCTCTTAGCTCCACCCTCCCCACCTGCAACCTGGCTGGATGCGGCGCCAACGCTCGGCTCATCCCGGGCGCTGGAAAACCAGCACGCTGTTAGCCGGCACCCGCACGGTGAATACGCCACCGGCAGAAGGGATCAATCCCTGATTAGCCAAGCCACTGCCACCATAAGCCGTAGCATCGCTGTTGAAGATTTCCCGCCACTGCCCATCGGCGATGCGAACGTTTTGAATGACGTAGCCGTCGGCAAAGGCGTTATTGTTCAGGCTGGCCACAATCAGAAGTTCTTCACTCCCTTCCCCGCGCCGGAAGGCGAGCAGGCGGTTGGCATCGTGGGTGTGAAGGAGGTCGAGGTTAGGTGACCGCAGGTGAGGCTGGGCGAGACGCAGGCGAATGAGGTCCTGGTAAAACCGGAACAGATTGGCGCCGGGCCCCCGGCGCAGGGCGTAATAATCCTCCCGGGCATTGATGAAATCGGCATACCGGTAAGGCCGGGAGGCGCCCACCTCTTCGCCCATGAAGAACATGGGGATGCCGGGTCCCAGCAAGGTCATGCCTGCGGCAAAGTGCACCCGCGCCTCCGCGAAGCGCCGGGTTTGGTCTATCAGGGGTGCACCATTAACTGCGACCATTATAGTTCGGCCTGAAGGGACCTGTTCCTCTCCTTCTTGATAATTAGAGTTTCCGGCCTCGTCATGGGACTCGTGGTAGATGACCTTGCCATTGACGCTGTGCTCCAGGGTATCGGCAAACCGTGTGATGGCAAGAGGCCGGTCGTCGCCATACCCGGCCATCTTGAGGAGCCTGGCGCGGCTCGGGTCCCTTTGCGCGTCGCCGATCAGATGGTGGTAAAAATCGGCATACCAGGTGGCGTCGAAACCAAGGCCATTTCGATCGGTAGGCTCAGTTACCGCGCTCCAGCCGGAATGGTCTTCGGCGATTAGAAAGACATTGGGCTTGATCAGCTTAAGAGTGCGGGCCCATTCCCGCAGAAACTTCTGACCAAACATACAGGCATCGTTGACTGGACGACCATCCGCATGCACTACTGCATCGCGATGAATTGCTGTGGTGAGATCAACCCGGAAGCCGTCGAAATGGAATTCGCTGACCAGGGCGGCGGCGCTGCTGGTGAACATCTTACGCACCATTTCCTCCCAGAAGCGGGGCGCAAACCCGCTTGAGCCATTGTCGATGTAGCCGCCGTCCGGGTTGGCATAGTCGTCGGCCCGACCCTCATACCAATAGTAAATGTTATTCTCAGGGGTGTTGGAATCGTAAGCCCATTCGGCCCGTTCGGAATCAAAGGTATAGTGGTTGTAGACCACGTCCAGGATGACGGCGATACCGCGGCGGTGGCATTCCCGCACAAAGTGCTTGAATTGATCACGGCCGCCGCCGGAATATTCGACGGCAAAATAATGGGAGGTGCTGTAACCCCACCCCGTCCAGTCCTGAAACTCCGCCATCGGCATCAATCCGATGGCGTTGACTCCCAGATCGACCAGATAATCCAGCAGCCGCATGGCATCTTCAAGAGTGCCGTCGGGAGCGCCGCGGTCCAACCCCAGGCCGTCGACGTGGAGTTCGTAAATTACCAGATCCTCGAAGCGGGCGGGCATTGGGCGGTTGGGAGTGAACTCATTCCGCCAGAACTCATCCGCGGCCAGCCATTGGGTCTCGGGCCAGACACCCTCGTTGAACAACGCCGTTACCCGCTCAGGGTCGACCACCACCGAGCAGCTCTTGGAGCCGTCCAGGTCCTGGCGGCGGCCACTCCAGGCGGGGTCTCTTTCCGGGTTGACGCCGCCGCTGCCGATCTGGCAGCGGGAATAGAGATCCGTACGATAAGCGACGGAGCCGTCATCTTTGGTAATGCGGAACATGTAAGGCGTGTGATCGAAATCCCTGAAACGGGACAGTTCAGGCGAACCGGTTAGAGTGGTCGTCCAGATACCTGCTTCGCCGCGCTGCATGGGCAGGGTGGCGGTGACGCGCCGTCCATCGTTGTAAATATAGCCGCCCACCGGTTCACCGCGCACCAGTTCAACGTTACGCGCATTTGGAGCCCATACCGAGAATTGGATTGCGGGCGTTATATTGCGGTTCACCAACAGCTTGTTGGCTCCCAATCTCCGGCAATGAGTAAAAAAATATCTCTCAACCTGGCCTGCGCCGCGCAGGCTGAAGGTGCGGTAACGCTCGGTAACTCCGGGGTCATTAACCTCGGTTGGGATACCCCAGACGTTGGGCTGCGACGCGGTATCCACAGACAGACCCCACCGGAACTCCTGACCGATTTGGCTATCGTCCAGGTTGACTGTGGCCCGGAAAGCCGGACAACCGTCTTCTGCGGTAAAGGCCATCATGGGCGTCTCGGTCCACTGCTCGGACCTGAGGCCCTGCACGTTCCAGTTTCCGGTCAAACGGGCGTTGACCAGGATTGGTTGACGCAGTCCTGTCAAATACTCGAAATTTACCGGAATTAACGCCATGGGGATATCCTCTCCGAAATCTCTAATGTGGGACACCGCCCACCTGGAAATGTAGCGCCGCCGCCCTCGGCGGCATCAGGTAGCCGCCCACCAAACCTTGAACTTTGAACCTTGAACTTTTCAAACCGGCGGGGGGTTTTCCTGATCGACAAACCCCTGGGTCACCTGGACAACGTTGCCCTCAGGATCGGCAAGCCAGACACTCTTCCAACCGGGAATAAAACCACCGAAATCCAGAGGGCCAAAGGCGATGCGCGCATCCGGGCCCATGGCCGCGAGCTGGGCAGAGATGCTGTCCACCAGGAACGAAATGCCGCGCACTCCGGGATATAATGGGCCATCAGCGCCGATGTCAGGCGAGGCGGGCCGTTCACCCTGGGCCGGAAAGAGCTCAAAATAGATATTGGGGCCTTTGAGAAACACAATCTGCCGGTTGTCCGGCAACTGGACGACCCGGGCCCGCTTGAAGCCGAAGTGCCTGGTATAGAACCTTTCCAGGGCGATAGGGTCACGGCAGTTTAGCGAAATATGATGGAAAGTCATAGAGTTATCCTCCTCCCCAGATCACGTCCACAGCGCGACTTTAGCTCACGGCGGAAATCGTTCTAGAGCCCATAGCTGGCTTTGAGCAGGTCGGCGCATTTTTCGGCGATCATCAAAATGCCGGCGTTACAATTTCCGGACGGGACCACGGGCATCACGCTGGCATCCGCCACCCGCAGCCTATCCAGATTGTGCACCCTCAAGTGGGGGTCGACGACCGCCATATCATCCACCCCCATTTTGCAGGAGCCGGCTTGATGATGGTAAGAGTCGGCCCGCTGTCGCACAAATGCGTTCAATTGCTCATCGGTGGCCACCCCCGGCCCCGGCAGGAGCTCGGCGGCAGACCAGGCGGAGAAGGCCTTGGTGGCAAAGATTGACCGGGCCACCTTCACCGCGTCCACCAATCGCTGCAGGTCAGCCTCGGTGGCCAGGTAATTCGGATTCACCAGAGGCTTGGCCAGAGGATCGCTGCCGGCTAGCCGAACCCAGCCCCGCGAGGTGGGACGGACCACCCCGGGCAGAATGCTGACGGCGTTGGGGTTGGTTTGCCCGATGATGACGTCGAAGGGTACGTGGACAAAGGCGATTTGGACGTCAGGGCCGCTTATGGCCGGGTCCGACTTATAGAACAGTGCGGCCTCCGACAGGTTCAGATTGCCAGGGGGTACCGGTTTCGAGGTCCCCTGGATCACTCCGGTCAGAACATGGTTATGGAAGTTCTCGCCAACCCCGGGCAAAGCCACCAGAAAGGGGATACCAAACTCGGCCAGCGAGACCGGATTGCCGATCCCAGAGAGGAGCAGGAGTTTGGGAGATTCGATGGCGCCCGCACAGACGATGGTTTCATGTTCGGCCCGGGCGGTCTGCTTGATGCCATTCTGAACGTATTCGACGCCGGCGCAGCGGCGTCCCTCGAATATCAAGCGGGTAGCCTGGGAGTTTGCCGACAGGGTGACATTGGGCCTTGGCAGCGCGGGCCACAGGTAGGCCTCCCGGGCGCTGCAGCGCTTACCGTCCCGGATATTGACGTGATGCCAGCCTGCCCCCTCCATGTGGGGGCCGTTGAAGTCATCGGTATAGGGGTGACCCAATTCTTTGCAGGCTTCGATGAAAGCCGCCGATGTGGGGCTGGGATTGTGCAACCCGGCATTGAGCAGCGGTATTGGACCGCCTTTGCCTACCCAGGGGCCGGTGTCGTCCTCCTGATCTTCCAGTTTTTGGAAGTAAGGCAGCACACTGCGATAATCCCAACCGGCACAACCCTGGGCCGCCCAGTCATCATAGTCCGAAGGATGGCCGCGGATGTGCATCAAGACATACAGATTGCTGGAGCCTCCCGTCAGCTTACCGCGGGGTTCGTTGGTTTCCCGTCCCGAAAGCCCCGGTTGGGCGACGCTCTTATAGCCCCAATCCACCTCCGAACCGAGCAAGGTAGGCCACATGGCCGGGATTTCAATACGGTTTTCGAGCTCGGGGGAAATCTCGGACGGGCCTGCTTCCAGCAGCAGCACCTTTACCTTGGGGTTCTCACTGAGCCGGTTGGCCAACACGCAACCGGCAGAACCAAGCCCCACCACAATGAAGTCGTATGTGCTCATGGTTCACCCCTCACGCAGGCGGAGCCTTGGGGTTGGTGGGATCAGCGAAGGAAGCGAAAGCAGTCTCATCGTGGATGGTCCGCATATACTTGATCTTGCCGCCCTCCACGCGAAAATAATTCGCCCCCACCACTTCGCGATCCGGGTTATTCTTGTAGGCTATGGGCGTGCCGGCCCGGTTGGCCGCCTGGCACTGCCAGATGACTGCCGCCTCATTGCCTTCAACCACGATGTGTTTGGGAATCATCTGAAACTTGCTGTAGCCGTAACTGATGGCGCCGATGGCCCCTTTGAGCACGTCGATCCCTTCGAAGTGGCCGGCCAACTGCTCATCGCCGGAGACGTCGTCCGTGAACAGGGTCAGCCAGTCATTCCAAGCGCTGCGATTGACGCAGTCATAGTATTTCTCGATCACTTCTTTGGTGGTCATCGTTATCTCCTTGGGGGTTCAACCTCCTAACCATGACCGCACACTGTCCCGGTGGCCATAGCCAATCCCGTCAGCCATGCGACTACGCCGCGGGCCCTCGAGGCCTGCGCCGGGGCACGTTATAGGCAGCGGAGAAAGCATCCGCGGCATCTTCGAAGATGGGTACCAAGTCGTTAATCAGGAAGTCGGGGTCGGGCAGCGGGTGGCCGGCAAGCCCCCAGTATCCCTGCTTCACCTCTTCGATCACCACATAGATGTAAGGCCGGGCGGCTTCCAGGGTCGCGGTGCAAAAGGCATCAGTCAGCGCTTTAACCAGCGCCCTCTTCTGTTCCTCAGGAAAGAAGTTCTCGATAATTTTGACATTGATGATTGGCATGGCTTCGACCTCTCGTTTTGGTGATGATCAGCTTTCAGCGATCAGCTTTCAGCTTATAAATAAACTAAGCAGCCAAAGACGGTGCGCGGTGCGCACCCTGCACTACTTTCAGTTTTAAGCAGCAAGTCAGCCGAAGCACCAGGTGAGCCATTATGAATTACTGCTCACTGCTTACTTATCAAGACCAAAAGGCATCGTATTGGGCCGTGCCGTCGCCGAAAATGGCGCCTCGGCCTTCGATGACTTTGCCGTCCCGCCAGCGCAGATAATGAATTACATTGATGTCCAATTTCCGGTTAACGTCTCCGGCCCGGTTCCCCACGTTGTGAGTTACGTCGGCGGAGGCATTCTCGCTGGTCATGATCGATTCCCGCTCCATAAAGAAGCTGTTGCCGGACAACCGCCCGACCTCCCCCATGAAGCCCAAAAAACCATCCAGGCCGCGCTTTAAGCCCGAGAGGGGATTGTGGCCGGGCACGAGCCAGATCATATCGTCTGCCCAGTACTGGCGAATTCTCTCCCTATCGCCAGACGCCAGGGCCTCATAAGCCTGTATAACCAGTTCCGGGGTGACCTGTGCCATATGTCCTCCTTATTTAAGTAGCCATCAGCGGTCAGCTAAAGCACGGGTGTAGTAAGCGATTTAGAAATCTTGCAATGCTTACTCTTTTCATTGCTTTCATACTGTTTTTGCTGAAAGCTGAAAGCTGATTGGGTGATAGCTGACCTCCTAATCCGCCAGGCGGTCTGGGATCGGTTTATAGCGGTAAACAGCGCAAAAGAAGTTGTCAACCGCGTACTGGTCGCTGATGTAAACTTGCACTCGGGCGATCCGTCCGTTTTGGATCTGATAATGGGTGCAATTATAGGCGTTAAGAGCGACCTGAGTTTCGTTGCCGGAAGCATCCCGCACCGTCGTTGTGCCATGCCCGCGATGGACTTCCACCACCGTACTTGCCCCGAAGGTATCCACACCGGTGTTCGGGTCGGCTGCTGGGTCTAATGTGACCTGGATACCTGCCTTCACCAACTGAGAGAAAAAGGCTAAAACTTCGTCAGCACCGTGCTTGGTGCCCGACAGGGGGTGGCGGCCAGGCAGGTTCCAGACCAGATCCGGCGCAAAAATTTCCCGGCGGATGGTCTCCATATCGTTTCTGTTGAAGCACTCGTACATTCTTTGGACCAGGGCCATATTAGGGTTGACCGTGTCTGCCATACTTCCCTCCTTCCGGTTTCTCAAGGCGCATAACCATGCGCAGATGGTTGGTGATTGATCTCATCGACCGCTACAGGGGTATCGACCCCGGCATCGGCCGGAGTTCTTGGACGACATAGCGCCGGATCACCGGCTGGCCAGATGATGGCGAACGGATCATGTCCCATAGCTGGTAAGCATCAAAGCCGAGCCATTCGCTGCGAGGCGCCGCCGGACGCCAGCGGCGGGCCTGCCAATTGACCACCACATCGACCACGGCCTTACCTGCCTCCCAGGTGGTGCTGACCCTGGTGACAATGTGCACCTCGTCAAAGAAGATCCGGATAACCCCTTCATACCAGTTCCGGAAAGCTGCAACTCCGCTGATACTGCCTTCAGGAAACTGCATTTCCAGGCCCTGTTCCGCCACCATGGACTGCAACTCCTCCCAAGGGGCATGAATATCAAGTTTGCGGTACCATGCTGCGACAAAGGCCTCGATTTCCGCCTGGGATAAAGGCTCGCCCGAGATTGCAGTTGATGTTCGCCTCTTAGCCATGTTTCCCTCTTAATGCCGGCTACGGCTAGCTTTGCGTTACCGGCAGCGGCACGCTGCCATCGACCACAAGGTTGATCAGGAAGGGTCCATCATGGTCCAACATGGCTTGAATCGCCGGGGCGATTTCAGCCGGTTGCGCGACACGGACCCCCGGCACTCCCATGGCTTTGGCCAGACCGACGAAACCCAGGTCCGGGTCGCGTAAATCAAAACAATCCGGAAAGGACACCGGCAAATCCTGCGGTTTGAGCCCCTTCGCCTGCCAGTAATCTTGCAGATTAATCTTGAGTAAGCGGTAGCTGTGATTGTTGCAAATGACGAATTTGGCATTGATACGGTGATGGGCGGCAGTCCAAAGGGCCTGGATGGTGTACATCGAGCCCCCGTCACCGGTTAAGCCGATGACGGTGCGTTCGGGGTGCGCCAGTTTGATACCCAGAGCCCCAGGAATGCCGACCCCCAGAGAACCGCCGCGGGTCTGAAAGAATTGGCCGGGCAGATCGAGCGTCAACCAGCGGGTGAGCTCAGGTGAGTGGGTCAGCACCTCATCAAAGATAATGGCATCCTTGGGCAGCCGACGGCCCAGTTCCTCGGCGAAGGCCGACATGTGCAGCGGGACGGCATCCCGCACCTTGGCGTCTCTGGCTCTGGCATCTGCTGCAGCCCGGAGGTTGGCATCGCTTAGGGCTCGCCCCCGGACAGCCGCGGCGTTCCGCTGCACCGGTGTGGTGAGATCGGTTACCGCGTCAGCGAGTAACCTCAGGGTCAACTTGGGGTCACTGACCAAACCGATGGTGACGGGATGGTTCTTGGCAATCTCATAGGCGTCGAGGTCGATGTGGATCAGCTTGGCGCCTGGCTTGAACGGGCTGGCCAGAGATGGAAAAACCTCTGGAAACACATAAGTGCCGCAGATGATAACCACGTCGGCATCAGCGACGTGGCGCGCGCTGGCGTAGCCGAACATATGACCGGTGAGGCCGCAGTAGAGGGGATGGGATTGGGGGAGGTTGACCTCCGAGGAGTTCACCCCCCAAACCCCTGCGCCCAAGACTTCGGCCAATTGCGCCAGTTCAGCCTGCGCACCCGAGCGGGAAACACCGTCGCCCATCAGTATTAAAGGGTTCTCAGCCCGGCAAAGCATCTCGGCCGCGGCCGCAATGACCGCGGGCTCGGGCACCACCCGGGTCGTCGGGACTACGGTGGGTATAACCGGCTCGTCATTCGGTGCATCAAGAATGTCTTGGGGGACGGCCAAAAATACCGGCCCCGTCGGCGGGGTGGCAGCCATTTTGATGGCTCGGCGCAATAGGCGGAGCAAACTGCCAGCATGGACAACCCGGGCCGCATACTTGGTCACCGGCCGCGCCATATCCACCAGGTTCGCCGACATCTGGGCATTCATGGCGTCATAAGCGATCCCGGCTTCCCCAGCTATCACCACCAGGGGCGCGTGCCCCCGGAAGGCCTGGTAGATCATGCCAATGGCATTACCCAGGCCAACGCCGTCATGGAGTTGGACTATTGCGGGTTGCTGGGTGGCCCGGCAATATCCGTCGGCCATGGCTACCGCGATGGTTTCCTGCAACGCCAGAATGTACCGGACGTCGGGGAAGCGGGTCAGGGCGTCGATCAGACCTTCTTCGCTGCTTCCGGGGTTGCCGAACATATATCGAATACCGTCAGCCCGCAGCTGCTCCAGAAGCTTTTCGTGACCGGTTTTCCGAGTCATCGTAGCAACCCTCCCCCTGGTCGGCCGGGATGGTGGTGGTTGGGACCATTGCTATCCAGCAATTGGGTCACCACCCGTAGCGCCTCAGACCCCGTTCCAAGGCTGCCACCACCATCTCGCCGGTGAGATAAGAGTCAGGCGTGGAGCGACCGGTAATGAACGGATAGTCAACGATCACCGAGGTTTCCCGGCCAACGTTGCCATGGTAACCACCGTTCGGACCGGTGGCATCCCGCAAAATATATTCCAGAGGATATGGGGGCGGTCCCATATTGAAGTCCAAGAACTTATCCCGGGCCACCATAAAGCCGGTGCCATCCAGGTAGTCATACTCTTTACAATGTCCGGTAACGTGCTTGCCCCAGATGATGCTCTTGCGGTCATCGAGATTGCGGGCAAAGGCGAGACAGGTGACGCCGTAGCACTCCGCCGCCACCGGCTTGTCGAATCTCAGGAAACCGAAGATCAGATCATGCACCCGGTGGTTGTTGGCCAGGTCCACGAGAGGTCCGCTCCCGCCCACGATCAGCAGGGCGTCGTATTGCTGCACTTGCTCCTGGGCCTTGGCCACATCCCGGTAGTAAGCCTCCCACTTGCGCAGGACATCGGACGCGCTCCAGTAAGGCTGCATGGGGAACCAGGTAGAGAGGTTAACCGGGTTATCCAGGCGGGGGTTGCCCGGGTCATCAATAGCTTGCACCTTCTTCGCCATTTCCGGACTTGTGACTGACCGGCCCAAGGGCGGATCGACGTAACTGGCGTCTTTGCTGACGCTGATGGCCACGGGCCGCTTCCCGGTGGGCGTGGCAAAAACCGTCGCATAGCCGGCTGCGTCGAAGGTTTCCATGGGCCCAATTAGTTCTTCGCCCCAAAATCCCCATTCCGAGAGCACGATCAGGATCTTTCCACTCATATGAATCAGCCCTCCCTCGCCGACAAGTTTAAAATCTGTTGAGCAATCGCCAGGATAAACGGCAGCACCTCATGCCAGGTGTGCCCCGTCACCAGGTCGCGGTCTACCACTACGCCCGCGTTTTCCGCATCAGGTGGTATATATTGAGCCCCGCAATTCAACACATCCGCCAGCATCACTTCATGGCAGATCACCTTGCGCCCTTTAAGCAACTCCGGGTTGGGAGTCAGAATCCACAGCCCGTGGCACAGCGCCCCTTTGATAGTTCTGGGGTTAGCCATGGCCCGGGCAAAAAACTGCACCGCCGGGGCGGACCGGACCATATCGGCCGAGAACGGTTGTCCTGCGGGCCGCTCGAAATAACGCAACCGCACGCTGGTGTAGTTGGCCGCCATGATGACCGCGGCGTACTCATCCATGTTGATTTTTTGAAAATCTTTGTCCACCTCCAATGTGACCGGGGTGTTGCCGGCGTGCTCCACGTCGCTGACAAAGGTTTGACTGGGCTGGTTCCAGAGGCGAGACATGAAATGGACTTCCGCTCCCAGGGCGGCAAAGCCATAGCGATAGGCCTCGATCTCCCCCGGGACGAATTCGCTCTCCACCAGCACCGCGATCTTTTTCCCTTCCAGCATCCTGCTGTTCATGTTGCCTCTCTCCAAATTGGCCGGAATTCCACCACGACCTGTGACCCGAGTTCATCGGCAGCCAACTCCACCCGGAAATTGTCCGGGGAAAAACTGGTCCGCGGGATGCCGTTCACGGTAATGCCGGATATTTGCACAGTACCGGGGGCGTAAAAGTCGGGGAGCACATTGAGCGAGGTGCAGCCGCATTGCGCATCCGGACAGAAATACAGGCAGAAGTTGGAGTCGGTCGTATCCTTGCCTTTCACGAACGAGCGGATGTAGATGTGTGCCAGATAGTTCAACTCAAAGCTATGATAACCCGCTACTGAATGTCCGCCTTTTTGGGCATAGGGTCCCCTCTCTACCGGCTGGCCTTCAGCGGTCACCCGGAAGAAGATGCCGCGGTTATCATGGTCCAGGAAGAATATATTCCAGAACGCCGCCATCTCCCGGGCCAGCGTCAGGTATCTGGCATCATTGGTGGCCCCGTGCAGGATCAGGTACGCCAAGATACCCTGCTCCTGCTGCCAGAAATCCTTGGTGTTGCCCCAGACGAACTCAAGGGGTAATTTATCCGGCGTCCGGCGCTCGACTACGTCGAAGCAGCCTCCCCGCACCTGGTCTAAACCATAGATTGCCATCTTATCCGCCAGCTTTTTCGCCAGACTCAGAAAATCGTTGGCAAGCTGTTCGTGCTGTTGGGCGTTGTTATTCTCGCCCTGGCGGCGGTTCTCGACTGCCAGGTAGCGGTAGTAATTGGCGACCCTGGTCAGATTCCAGGCGATCTTCAGGTTGTGCCCCACGACGGCCCGGTTCTGCTGCCAGCGCCAGTGATGATCCGGGGTCCAATCCGCATGGAACCGCTCGTTGACATAGTGCGAATCCGGGTCTGGAAACTTCTCCAGGATCAGCCTGGCAGTGGTGTCCAGGATTTTGCGGCAGGTGCGCAGAAGCTGCTCCATTTCGTGAGGCGGCGGGTCCAGGGCCAGAACGAGGTTGACCAGATAGGCGGGAATGTGGTCCCCGATGGAGTTCCAGTTTTTCCGCAACCGATTATCGCCCAGCGCCTCCACATCCGGCCGCAACGTGGCGTAGTCGATATGAGAGAAATACCCCCCTAATCCACCGTAACCGTTTTCGGGCGAATCCAGATAATGGGTCTGGAAGACGTTCACGGTCCGCTCAATGTCCTCCAACACTTCCCAATCCTGGGTAATCCGATAGTACTGGGCCATACCGGCCAGGGCGTAAATCTGTTCATAGAGCGGGATCGTGCCGTAGTCGTCAGCATTCTCCGAGGCCATGATGATCTTGGCTCCGATGTCTTTCTTGCGCTTGCCGAAGTTCCAGAAACAGCGTCGGCCATCATGACTCAGACTGCGGAAGGTTTCCCGCTGATACTTGATGCCTGCCTTAGCAGCCAACCGAAACCGCTCCTGGCCGGTCAAGAGATAAGCGGAAGACAATCCGTAGATCAAGCGGGATAGGGTGGCGCACTCCTGGATATTGTTGTCGCCCACGGGCAGGCCCAGGATGTTTAGGTTGGTCCGGTACAGTGCCGCGAAATCGTCCAGTTGATAGGTGCGCCGGTCGCCGAACAGGTCGTCCAGCCACTCCTCCCCCAGGCGGGTGATCTGGTTGATCCACCAGTGGGTTTCCTCGAAGAGGTATTTTCCCGGTTCGGAATGCATCAAGGTGATGAAGCGAGCGTCAAAGCGCCTCTCATCCTCGTGCTCCATATAAATTCCCTGGATGACGACGAGGGCATCTTCATGAAGGTATTTGCGCACCATCTCGGATGGACCGGCGTCTGGATTATAGTTCGGAGGAGCAGTCACGCGGTCGCGGTTCAGTTCGTCTAAATTGGTAAGAACCCCGAACACAGTCTGAGGACTCACATAGATCAGGTAACCGTCCCCGCTGCGACAACGGAGGGTGAAAGACGCTTCTACCGGGTTAACACTCGTCACCGTTCCCATCAGTGTCGTGCTCTGCGTTAAATATTTCATAGTTCGCTCCGTAGTTGGAACCCTGGTTCCCTGAAGGACTTTTTATGTAACCATTGATGCTATTAAGTTTAAGTAATTTAGCAGATAATTAAGCATGGCTGAACAAGATGTCAATGATAATTAACAAAGTTATTACTTTGAATAAATTAATTATGTAATATCTAATTTATTTAATTTAATAAAAAAATAATTGATATAAACGCTGGTTCGAAATTGGTCTCAAGGGCGTTTTTGAAGCTATATTTAAATTAAATTGCTTATAATCATCAATCACATTCATCGTAAATTATATAAAGAAAGATATCTTTTTATTCTGGTTATAACGATATGTACGGCTACATATCAGATCAATTAGGGTTTTCCCTATATGAGGATGATCAAAGTGATCATTTCATATGGCCAAAATGATCATAAGGAGATCGACTGGATGGTCCACAGTTTGAAAAATCTGTCTTTTCCGTAGTGGTGGGATTGTTAAGCAGAAATCACAGCCAGAGGACTCTGAACGCTTATTGCTCAGACTCATTGACAATATTTGGCGGAATGCTTAATTTTTAGCTGACTTTATCTCCCATAATTCTTAAGGTGAGGGAGGTGACGTAATGAAGGGAAAGAGGCTGATTTAACGGGTTGCCTTTCTGGCCTTTCTGCTTCATCTCTTTTACCGCCGCATCAACCCCTTCAGAGGGGCGCCTCGTTTTATACCCCACCCATGATTATATTGATTAGGGCAAGGATCGCCGCTAAGGTGAAAAAGACAAAGGGTTGGCGATCTTGAAGAATTTTGAGGAGTGGAGGAGAAATGACTGCCTCGTTTCGACAAGAAAAACTTTCCGGCGTGCTAGGAATTCTCTGTTTCTTGTTGTTGAGCTACCCTTTATTGAAAATTTTTAATCACGACGCCTTAATTACAGGAGTCCCACTCTTATTTTTGTACATCTTCGGGGTCTGGGTTTTGGCGATAATCGGTCTCTATGGAATGAGCCGCAGGTTTGCTTCTCCGGAGCTGGCAGGCCAACAGGAGCCGGAAGGCCATGATCAGTGAATGGTCTTTAGCACTCGTCGCCTTTGGCTATCTCTTGCTGCTCTTTGCCATCGCCTATTATGGCGACCGGCAACGGGCCCGGGGCAAGAGCATTATTGCCAATCCCTATATCTATGCCCTTTCTCTGGCAGTTTATTGCACTGCCTGGACTTTTTTCGGCAGTGTCGGCAAAGCGGCCACCCAGGGTGTCACCTGCCTCACTATTTATCTCGGCCCCACCCTCATAGCCTTTACCTGGTGGTTCGGCCTGCGTAAGCTGCTGCGCATCTGCAAGGAAAATAACCTGACCACCATGTCGGATTTCCTGACGCTGCGGTACGGCAAGGGGGCCTTTCTGGGGGTGCTGGCCACCATAGGCATGCTCCTGGCCATAACTCCCTATATCGGCCTGCAGCTTAAGTCCATCTCCGACACTTTCAATGTCCTGGCTTATAAAGAAGTTTTTCCTCCCGTCACCACCCCGGTTTATCAAGATACCGCCTTTTATGTGGCCATTCTGCTGTCCGTGTTCGGTATTTTGTTCGGGGCCCGCCATTTGGACCCCACTGAGCGCCACGAAGGCCTGGTAGCGGTAGTGGTGTTTGAGTCCCTGATCGAACTTCTGGCTTTTACCAGTTTAGGCCTCCTGGTGACGTTCGGTCTTTTCACGGGTTGGGGAGAAATTTTCACGCGTATCCGGCAGAGCCCCGAATTTCAGCAGCTTCTCCTGGTGAACACCGGGCCTCAGAACAGCTATTCTTTGTTGCTGGTGCTCACCCTTCTGGCCATGGGCGCCATCCATTTTCTTCCCCGCATGTTTCATATGGCGGTAGTAGAGAATACCAATGAAAGGCACATTCTCACGGCGCTCTGGCTATTTCCCCTCTACCTGTTGTTGATGAACCTGTTTGTCATGCCCATCGCCTTCGGCGGACTGCTGCTGGGTCTCCCTCCGGAAACGGCCGATACCTTTGTCCTGCGCATTCCTTTGCAAACCGGACATCCTTATTTTGCCCTTCTGGTCTTTCTGGGGGGGCTGTCGGCCTCCACCGCTATGGTGGCGGTGGCCTCCATCGCCGTCACCACCATGATCCTCAATAGCCTGGTGATGCCGCTGGCCATCCGGCTAAGATTGCAAGAGCGTATCACCCCCCATCTTTTGACTATCAAGCGGGCCGGCATTTTTTTCCTCATTTTTTTGGGATATTTTGGCTATCACCTGGTATTCCCTACCGTCATGCTGGTGGACATCGGACTGATCGCCTTTTGCGGGGTGATGCAATTGGCGCCGGCCATGATCGGGGCCTTGTACTGGCGGGATGCCACCAGGTGGGGGGCAATGGCTGGTTTGGCATCAGGTTTTCTTGTCTGGGCCTACACCCTGGTCTTCCCCTATCTGGTTGAAGCAGGGTGGTTCCCTATCAGTATCTTATCGGAGGGACCCTTCCACCTGGCTTTTCTCAAGCCCACCGCTTTCTTAGGGCTGACCGGTCTGGATCGGCTCTCCCATGCCTTTTTCTGGTCCTTGTTTTTTAATGCCGGCACTTTTGTCACCGTCTCATTGCTCACGGTGCCCAGTTCCGTGGAATTGGAGCAGGCCCGGCGGTTTGTCGGGGTGTTTGAACAGGAACGAGAACGACCCATAGAGAAGCGCTTAACGTATTTGCCGAGCCTGGAGCAGCTGACGGAATTTATGGGGAAGATCATCGGCCACCGGAAGGCCGCCCAGGCACGACGAGCCTTTCTCCGGGGGGTGACGACTCCTGAAGCCGAGTGGGGTGACAAGGAAAAGCTCCAGTTGGCGGATTTTATTGAGCGCACCATTGCAGGCTCCATCGGACCAGCGGCGGCCAAGGTCATAGTGGAAGGCTACCTCTCCTCAATGGGCTCCAAGATGGAGGACGTTTTTGACCTCTTCGGACGGATCTCCAGCTCTTTAGAAGAAAGCGAACAACAATTAAAGAGACGGGTAAGTGAACTCTCGGTGCTCTACGAAGCGGCCCGCCGCCTGGCTTCAACGTTATATTTTCCGGAAATCCTGGATGGAGTGCTGGGGGTGCTGGTGGAGAAATTAGACGTTGAAAGATGTGCCGTGCGGCTCTTGGACGAAGATGGCCTTCTGCATTTGAAAGCTTTCCGGGGCCTTCCGCCTGAGGTTCGGGGGCAGGTGGGAAAGCCCGATCCAGCTTCTCTATTGGGGGAATGTTTGTCGAGCTCCCAGGTAATTTCGGTGCCTGATTCCGCCGCAGTGGCTGATCGCCTCCAGGGACTGGTGGAAGAAGAAGCTTTGACTTCCTTGGTTTTGGCCCCCATCATTGCAGAAACCCTGACCCTGGGGGTATTGACCGCGGCCAGCAGTCAGAAGGGTTTTTTTACCAAGGAATACATTCAGTTCTTTCAATCGCTGGCCGGGCATTTGGGACTGGCGGTGCGGAGCGCCAACATGGAGGAGGCGCTGCGCCTGGATGAGTCTCGTCTTGAGGCGGTCTGGCAACTCAGCCAGATGACCAAGGCCACGCTGCAAGAGATTACCGATTTCGCCCTGGAGGAAGGAGTCCGGCTTACCAAAAGCAAGATCGGTTACCTGGCCTTCATGAACGAGGACGCAACGGTCCTCACTATGCAAGCCTGGTCTAAGACCGCCATGGCGGAATGCGCCGTGGCGGATAAACCCTTTGTTTTTCCTGTGGAGACCACGGGGCTCTGGGGTGAAGCCGTGCGCCAGCGGCGGCCCATCATTACCAATGATTATGCCGCGTTTAGTCCTTATAAGAAAGGCTATCCCGCAGGTCATGTCGAAATCCGGCGTCATCTGAATATTCCGGTATTCGACGGGAACCGCATCGTGGTGGTGGCTGGCGTGGGCAACAAGGAGGAAGAATATGATGAATCGGACGTCCGTCAGCTGACTTTATTGATGAACGGCCTGTGGTGGCAGATAAAACGCCAGCAAACCGAAAAGGCCCTGACCGCTGCAGTGGAGCGGGGTGTTTACTTTCAAAAGCTTTTAATTCATACCTGCATGGATGGCATCGTGGCAAGTGATATGGAAGGCACCATTCGTACATTTAACGAAACGGCTGCCAAAATCCTGGGTTATGAACCCGAAGAAGTCCTCGGCAAAATGAATGTCAGTGAACTCTATGCGCCGGGTCAACTGCAGGAAATCGATACCAAAATCCACGACTCTGCTTACGGCGGGGCGGGTATCTTAGAGAATTACGAAACCTGGATGCGGCATAAGGATGGCGCCCTCACGCCCGTCTGGCTTTCCGCCCGGGTGCTGTATGAAAATGACCGGGAAATCGGCATGATCGGCCATTTTAAAGACCTGCGCGAACGTAAGCTCATGGAAGAAGAACTCTTGCGGAATGAGCGCCTGGCCGTCTTGGGCAAAATGGCGGCCCACATAAGCCACGAAATTAAAAACCCTCTGATGCTTATTGGAGGATTTGCCCGCCAGGTGGTTAAGGATCCTACCTCCGACCCACTGAAGACTCAGGAAAAGCTTCAAATTATTGTCGATGAAGTTAGTCGCCTGGAAGATCTCCTCGCCGAGGTAGGAAGCTATGCCAAATTTTCGGAACCCCAAAAGCACCTGGGTAATCTCAATGACTTAGTTCGGGAAACCTGCCAGCGGCTGGAACCAAGCCTGCGCGAGAGTAATATTGAGCTTGCGTTGAGGCTCGACCCTGCACTCCCGGAGACCCAGTTTGATCCGGGCCATTTACGCCAGGTTATCTTGAATATAGCCAAGAACGGCATTGAGTCCATGAGCGCCGGGGGGACCTTGACGGTCAGCACCGGTAAGCAGGATGGCCGAATATTCGTGAAAATTAGTGATACAGGCATGGGAATCCCCCCCGAGAGTCTGGAGAAAATTTTTCAACCCTTCTTTTCCTCCAAACCCAAGGGCAGCGGCCTGGGTTTGGCCATTTCCCAGAAAATAATCCAGGCGCATCAAGGTGAAATCGCCATCGAGAGTGAACCGCAAAAGGGGACCCAGGTAACCATCTTTCTAAGGGAAATATAGTAATCATTAGAGGTTCTTGCAAAAAGCCGTTTTGTCATCCTGAGCGAAGCGAAGGATCTCGTATTTTCACCCACTTATGAGATTCTTCGGTCGCTTCGCTCCCTCAGAATGACAGGCAGGGAGATATTTGCAAGGGGCTCATTATAAATGGGAAAATTGCCAAGGTATTGCTACCGTGCCAGGACCTGGAGTTCTGGTAAGGGGCTGGGGAATTTGAAATGACTTATGAGCCTCTTGCAATAATAATCTTCTTACAGTGGAAACCTTATAGGGGTATTTAAAAATCGCCGGTAGCACAGGCTTTTCAGCCTGTGCTCATATAGGCTAAAACCTGCGACTGCATAATGTCCGGCAATTTTGCAAGAGGCTCTTATAATAATACCAGCTTGAAAAGCCTGTCATCTTTCTCATCATTGTTGGATGCCTCGCAGTCCAGAGTTTATGCTGTCTCCATGCCTTGCCGGGATAAAAGCGGATCACGGTTTTCCAACCTGAGAAAAATGGGGAGGCTCCAGGCGTTCCACCCGTGCCGTGTCCCGGCACAAGGATGCCGGCGCCCCATTAATCCCTTGATAATACTGGCTAAGTTTTGCGAAAGCCGAATATTTACCCCGGGACCAGCGCGGGACAAGCGCGTGACAACCCTGGCGCCGCCTCGACCGGAACGCGCTTGCACGCGGGTTTAGACCGGGTATATGGCGAGGGCGCCTCGGCAATATCCCGGCACATGTGCCGGGTTTGCCCGTCCAATCGGCCTGCGCCCGGCATTTTCAACGATTTTTGGGGTAGTTTTGAGGGGGTAAAAGCCGTTAAAAAACCATTTTTCTCTATCATTTTGAGCTAAACGCAGGCTCTTAGCTCGCTTCCATGAAACAGCTTTAAACCCGATTTAGGGGGATTTAAAAATCAGCCAGCGGCATAAATCTATGGCAAACGCTATATGTCAAAGCTTGAATGATTTCATTGCCTCCGGGCACAATCAATGCAGACCTGGCGAATCTGCTGCAGAAACCAGCAAAGATGCGATATAACTCATAGTAAGGTTATTGTAGTTCGCGTATAATTTATTCTCTAATTCTATCTTGATATATATTGCGAGGCTGTCGGAAAAGGATTGAGCTCAGCTAGTTTCCCTCCTATCCATTGATTTGAGTCCAACGAGGTGGATGTATGTACACACTGAGTGTTGAAGACGAAGACACAGTTATCAGGATCAAGCGGGAACTGTTGGACCAGGCAACGGTTTCAAGGTTCCTCGACTTGGTTAATTTATCCGCGTTTCTGGAAAAAAGCAGAACTTCCGAGGCCAGAGAAACGATCCTGGCCAGGATGCTGGGGCTGCCCACCGGAGTGGCATTACTCCGAGATCCGGCTCTCAATAAAGGGACGGCATTCACCGAAAAGGAACGGGAGATCTTAGGTCTACAGGGACTCTTGCCTCCCCGGGTCCATACCATGGAGGAACAAATCTCCCGGGTTATGGAGAATCTACACCGAAAGCCCAATGACATTGAGAAGTATATCTTCATGATTTCTCTCCAGGATCGCAACAAGACCTTGTTTTACCGGGTGGTCACGGACCACATCGAAGAGATGATGCCCATCATCTATACGCCTACGGTGGGGCAGGCCTGCCTGGAATTTGGTCATATTTTTCGCAGGCCGCGGGGCATCTTCATTTCGACCAAAGATCGTGGACGGATGCATAAACTCCTGAGAAATTGGCCATATCGTAATATCCGTATCATTGTGGTAACAGACGGAGAGCGTATTCTCGGACTGGGAGACCTGGGTGCGGACGGCATGGGCATCCCGGTGGGAAAACTTGCCCTTTACAGCGCCTGTGCCGGCATCCATCCTTCCCTCACTCTCCCGGTGACTTTTGACGTGGGCACAGAGAACGAGTCCCTCCTGAATGACCCCCTCTATATCGGCATCAAACAGCGCCGCCTGCGGGGCGCGGCCTACGATGATTTTGTCGAGGAGTTTATGGTTGCCGTAGAAGAAGTCTTTCCCCGGACCCTGGTGCAGTTTGAAGATTTTGGGAATATCAATGCCTTTCGGCTCTTGGACAGGTATCGAGACCGCCTCTGTACCTTTAACGATGACATCCAGGGCACTGCCGCGGTGACCCTGGCCGGTCTCTTATCAGCTATACGCCTTACGGGCGGCCAGCTTAAGGATCAAACCTTTCTCTTCCTGGGCGCCGGTGAGGCCGGGTTGGGCATCGGTGATCTGACGGTTTCCGGCATGACCAAAGAAGGCTTATCGGTTGAGGAGGCCCGGCAACGCTGCTGGTATGTGGATTCCAAAGGCCTCGTGGTAAAAAGCCGCAGCGATCTGACCGGCCATAAACTCCGCTATGCCCATGACCACGAATTTCTCCCCGACTTTCTGACCGCGGTGGAAGCTCTGAAGCCCACGGCTATTATCGGGGTATCCGGGAGACACGGGGGCTTCACGCAACCTGTCTTGGAGGCCATGGCCAGTATGAACGAGCGGCCCATGGTCTTCTCCCTGTCAAACCCCACCTCCAATACGGAATGTACTGCGGAAGAGGCCTACAGATGGACCCAAGGACGCGCCATTTATGCCAGCGGCAGCCCCTTTGACCCGGTTATCTTTGACGGCAAGAAATTGGTGCCGGCCCAGGGCAACAACGTCTACATCTTCCCCGGGGTCGGCTTGGGGGTACTCGCCTGCGGAAGCCAACGGGTCACCGATGAAATGTTTTTTGTGGCGGCGAAAGCCCTGGCCGCTGAAGTATCGGAAGGTGACCTGGAGCTCGGGAGTGTCTATCCGCCTCTTTGCAAAATCCGGGAAGTCTCGGTCAAGGTCGCAGCCGTGGTGGCAGAAGTTGCCTACCAGCGCAATCTGGCCACCAAGCCAAGACCCGATGATCTCCCGGCCTATATCAAGTCTCAAATGTATGAGCCTAAGTACCAAAGTTATGTTTAGCAGTCCTCGGTGGTTATCATGAATGGTTGACAGTTAGGCCCTTCGTTCAGCCAGCCAGGATAGGAACGCTATCTCGTTGAAGAAAACGCCCAGAAACATTTCCATTTTATGACCTCTTGATCCGAGGTTATACGTGATTAAGTTATTCGTAATATTCAATCATTTCGAACTTTATTAAGAGGACGTGATGAAATCCCGGAAAATTGAGTTTCCATTCAAGGGCAGAATGAGCCTGAGGCCACTGCTGGATTTCTGGGAACGCTTATTGGCCGAAGGCAAAGGCGGGATGAATGCCTTGGGGCCGGTTATCCGCAAAAAGTTAGAGAATACCCCTGAGCTACGGGAACCCATCGAGGACCTCACCATCCTGGAAAATCACCAGGACTTCATCGATCTGTTGATGAGCGTGGTTTTCCCGCCGGCGTTTTGGGAGAGCGATTGCGCCGCGGCCTTCGTGCCTTTCCAGTTTACCGGGTTCTATGCCACACCGCTTTTCAAGACCCTGTTTAAAATGGAAGGACAAGGTTTTACGCCGCAATTGAACATCGACCCCCATCAGTGGCAGTGGGGGC
Organism: Desulfobaccales bacterium; assembly: GCA_041648175.1. NCBI lineage: Bacteria > Pseudomonadati > Thermodesulfobacteriota > Desulfobaccia > Desulfobaccales > Desulfobaccales bacterium. The sequence goes on from JBAZPO010000005.1 coordinate 123,624, forward strand.
GGGTCCTCAAGGCCTATATTTATATCCTGAATAAATTCTACGGCATCGACCTCACCTGGGATTATCCCCTGATTGCCAAAGCTCAATGCCCCAAAACCGGATTGGATCGGTTTTTTAATATCGTCTTGGATCCAAAATTCCTGGAAATCAAAGTGCTCGGAGAGCCCAGGAGTTTGACGGAAGCAGACCGGAGCCGGCTCCTGGCTAACGTCAGTGACCTGAAATTGTGGATGGAACTGATACCCCCGGAAAACTTTGAATTTGAGGGCTTTGGCGTTTTCAGGGCTGCGGATGTGACCTCTCGCGAGATGTTATCGGCTCTCCAGGGGGACCTCTTCGAAAAGGAAGCAATTTTTCAGCGGGATGGTTTTGCCGGGCTCCAGGAAAAATTGCAGATCTATCTGCAAGAGAAAGACCTAACCCTGGGCTTGGCCGCCATCCGGGGTGAACAGATTCTCATCCTGCCGCATGCCCATAACCAGGCGGAAACGACGACCTGTGTTCTGCAGAATGCGACGCACTACCAACGAAGTGAATTTAAAGGATCAATTTTTTCCCAGGCGATGGATCAGGGCGAGCCGCTGGTCGTTGAAGACCTGCACTATTACCCTAAGAGCACGATCCTGGAAGAGCGCATGCTCGAGCATGGGTACCGGAGTATATATGTCGCTCCCCTGCTCTACCAGGACAGGCTCCTGGGAACTTTGGCGCTCAAATCAACCCGCGCCGGAGCGCTGAACGCCTTGAACACGGCCAACCTGCTCCCGGTGCTGCCGTTGTTTGCCGTGGCTTTGAATCGCAGCCTGGAGCAACTGAATCAAAAAATTCAGGCTGTCATCAAAGAGGAGTTCACCGCGATCCACCCCTCGGTGGAATGGCGCTTTCAGCAGGCAGCCCTGCACTATATCCAGCATAAGGACGAAGGGGTTGCAGCCCTGGAACCCATTGCGTTCCATCAAGTCTATCCCCTTTTCGGCGTTTCGGATATCCGGATGTCCAGCGACCATCGCAACGGCGCAATCCAGGCCGATCTCATCGAACACTTCCGTCTGACCAGAGAAATCCTGCAGCTCGCCTATGACCACCGGCCTTTGCCGATTCTGGCGGCGTTCAGCCATCGCATCGACAAGCAGATCAAAAGGTTGAACATTGGCCTGAATGCGGGTGATGAGACCACCAAACCACTTTTCATCCAGCAGGTGATGGAACCCATTTTTGACCAATTGGCAAACTTCGGCGCCCCGGTTGCCGAGAGGATAGCCTCCTACCGGGCCGCTTTGGATCCCGAGATGAAGACCATCTACCGGAGCAGGCGAGACTTTGAGGACAGTCTCAAGCTCATTAATGAAACTATTGCAGCGTATCTTGATCAGGAGGAAGCCAAGGCGCAGGAATATTTCCCCCACTATTTTGAAAAACTCAAGACCGACGGGGTGGAACACACCATATATATCGGTGCGAGCATGGCAGAGAGCGGGAATTTCAATCCCATGTACCTGAAAAATCTGCGCCTGTGGCAACTCATGGTTATGTGTGAGGTAGTGCGGCGTACCGAGGAGATTAAAAGCAGTCTGTCGGTACCTTTAGAAACCACGCACCTCATTCTGGTCCAGGATTCGCCGCTCTCGATCTTTTTTAGCCCGGATGAGCGGCACTTCGAAGTGGCAGGGGCTTACGATATCCGCCATGAGATCATCAAAAAACGCATTGACAAGGCGGTAATCAAAGGCGCCTCCGAGCGGCTTACGCAACCGGGGAAAATTGCCATTGTGTACTCTCAAAAACAAGAGGGCACGGAATACCTTGAATATATTGATTACCTCCAGGCTGCCGGCTATCTGAAGGCTGAGACGGAGGATGTGGAGTTGGAGGACTTACAAGGGGCCCAGGGATTGAAGGCCCTGCGGGTCACGGTGGACCCACGCGCCTCGCGTGCGCAACAGCAGCCTCTTCCGGAAATCGTCACCACCGCCGTAAAGGCGCTGCCCAAGCGAGCCAACGTATCTTCCTGAAAAGCTTGCACCAGGCCCCCAAAATTGTGCCCGCCAACAGCAGGCGGTGGGGGCAATGACCACCCCCACCCAGAGCATAGCCGCTATCCCCAGGCTCAACCGGGGCTTGCATCGACAACGATCAGCGTTTCCGCCATGCCTCCCAGTTGGGGCGGCCCTGGGAATCCCGCAAGTGCAGAACATAATCCGCTTTGGTGAGTTCATAAGCGATCGCCTGCAGCTTCCCGTCTTTTGCCTTTTCGCACATCCCCTTGACCCGCACTTCGTCTCCGGGGGTGAGCGCGAACTCCTGGCGCTCCAAATACCAGACCGGGCCCAAACTCACATGCACCTGTCCCTGGGTCTTGGTGTCCATGATTATGGCCATACCGGGATACATGCCTTCTCCCAAACTCTCAGTGAGCACCTGCACCACCTTGCCGCTTTCGTCAAAGGGTTTGCAAACCGCCTTTACCGGACATAGATAGGCCGTATACGGACAAGGCCGGAAGCCCTGGCCCCGGCCCTGGGCTGAGGCTTGCAAGGGTAGCATGGTAAGCAGGGCCGCGGCCAGGCCAATAATGGTGATATAAAGTCGAAACATGATCTTTATCCTCCCGATTTGTAATTAAAAAGCATAAACCATGGACAGCAACGGAGTTATATTGCCGGTGGTGTTCTTCCCTGCCAGGTCGAAGTTCACGCCCAGGGCCAGGGAGAACTTGTCCGTGGCCATGTATTCGATCCCCGGTAAGAAGGACACAAGCGCGGTGGGCTGGGCGTTGGCCTTGGACCCGATCAGCCGCCCCGCATCCCAGGTGCTGGTCAACTCCAACAGGGCCACCCATTTCTTGGTTATGGGATACTCCATCGCAAAGTTGGCGGTGATGAAATCCCGGGGATGGTTCCGCCTCTGTATGGGATTGCCTTCTTCATCCACCTCATCGGTAGTGTTATCGGTCTGGAGGGTATAATAGACGTTGCTATAAAAAATAAACGGCTTCAGATACTTGGAGAGATTAAAGCCGGTGGTAAAGCCGTAAGTGCCCCCGCCGATGGCGTCGGTCCCCAATCGGCCAGGGTTAAGAAAGCGAAAGTGGCCGGTGGGGAACGTAGGGGTAAAGATGGCGCTCACTGTGGGTGCCGCTTGCGTCTCCTCCACCAGGCGATACTTGAAGGTCAGACTGATATCGCCCAAGCCCCCGAAAGAGGCGAAGCGTTCCCCATTCGGGCCGGGAGCATCGACATTACCGGCCCAGTTGTGAATATAAGGAATGACGGTGTAGACTTCAAGGTTATTGATGAGGCCGTAGGTAAACTTCAGGCTCATTCCCAAGGATTGAAAATCACCTCCCGCGGAGATTCTGCGCCAGGGACTGAAGTTATTGGTGGTAAAGCTTAAGCCCCCGGTGGGCTGAATGGCGAACTTCCCTTTTTCAATGGGGATGGCGGTATCAGTGATAATGGGGCCGAAGGTGGCCGGGCATTCGTCCTCTTTGGCTTCCTCCTTTTTCCCTTCATCCTTCGCTCCTTCCTGGCCCTCCGGATGGAAGCCTTCACCGCGGCCTTCAAGCTCCGAGGCGGTGTTGGCACCGGCCGCCGCTGGCCCCTCTTTTTCCCCGGCGGATATATTAGCCCAACCCGGCGCCGCCCACAGGGTCATGCCAAGGCACAGCAAGACGAAACCTGCTTTAACGTTCATAACCATTCTCCTTCCCCTTCTATAAAAATTTTTTAGTTCAATCGGTTCAATCAATCAGGCAAGACCCGCCGGCAATCTTGCCCCGCTTTATGCTCCCCCTGATTCGTCGCCGGCACGAAGTCTTTGAGAAGTGGTGGTATTGAAGATTACCCGGTATTGACCTGCTTTTTGGCCGTCTGGTCCGCATGAGACCGGCAAGCGCAATCCCGGCAGTTGCCGTTACATTGGCAGGCATCCTTGGAAGTTTCAGCAGTCTGGAGGATCCATTTCCCCGGCTCCGCGAGCAGGGCATGCTTTTTTGCCGCGATTAATTTCCGTAAGCCCGCTTCCAGACTGGCCAGGGTATCTTCGTCAACTTCCCCGGCTTCCTGCAGGTCCACCACCAGTACCGAAAAGGCTCGGAAGCCGATCTGCGCTGCTCCCAAAATCTGCCTAACCACGCCGTCAGTGAGGGTTCCCCGGGGCGCCAACCGCAGACGCCCATTGGCTATCTCTACGAAGAGTTTCGAGTCAGTGGCCATATTTCACCTCAACGATCTCAGAGATCTGGTTGGAGATTTGTCGATAAATCGCCCAAAAGGGCCGTCAACTATGCTCATTGCCAAAAATTTTTTCTTATTCACCCCTCCCTCTCCCACAAGTGGAGAGGAAAATTAGAGGAAAAAACTTTTGGCAATCGCTATATGCTGCTCCTCCACTGTTCAAGGAATCTTTTGAGGCTATGCCTCGCAAATTTCGACCCCTTCGCATGACCCTGCCGGGTGCGCCAACTCCATCAAAGTTCTGGTAAGCGCGCCCACCCCCGTGTTGAGCATCAAGACACAAGGTTTATTCAGCTTTTTGCACCACTTCTTGGCGCAGTGATAGGCCTGGTGGCTGGTGCAGCTTATGGGGCAAATCACCACCTCCGCCTGCTTTACCAGGTTCACCAGGCGCGCCTGGCCGTTGCGGCAATCTCCATCATGGCGCAAGAAAATCCCCCCGAAATCCTGTTCCACCAGGCGGCGATAATGGCTTTCCCGTCGCTCCGGACCACCAACCAGAAGGATGAGCTTGTTGCAGAACCGGCGGCATTTCTCCCCACTGGCCAGGGGGCAGGTCTGCTCAGGGGAGCCGCTGGCCTCGTAAGGAGCATCCAGGACCGGCGCTGGACATATGCCGGGTAGTTGCCTGACGGTCTCTTGCATGAGACGCATTTCCAGTTTTTCCCGGGTCCGTTTTTCCTGGCTCAGACGTGCGGTGAGCTCCCGGTTTGCCGCTCTCAGTTGGTGGATCTCCTGACCTGTGTTCAGGGAGACGAGTTCCTGCTCCAGGTGCGCCAATTTGCGCCCCAGGTCCGCAAGTTCGGCTTCTTTGTGGGTCAGGCGCCGTTTGTACTCTTCCCGCTCTATTTTCACCGCTTCCACCTGGCCGGTTAAGCGTTTCACCCGATCTTGCAGAAGCTCGTTCGTCTGCCGCAGCTGTCCATATTCCTTCAATTCGGCTCGGGCTTCGGCTCCCTGGAGGTGGGACATCATGTGAATATCCCCGAAAACCTCATTCAAAACGTTCTTCGGGGTGTCCTCGCGGGTGGTAATAGCATAGAAGGCCCCGGCGATTTGACCCTCTTTGAGGGCTTCCTGCCAGGCCAGGTTCAACTCCAGGCCCTCGCAGGCATCTATCCGAGTGATGGTCAGACGATATTTCCGATCCAAAAATTTCTGCACATATTTAGCCACCGGAGGCAGCTTCCGGCAGGCCTCGATGATCCAGATGTGCAGTATATAGGCTGAGGTGCCTCCCACATACTTGAAGTGGCGAGCGATTTTCTGCGTCTCCTTGAGGGTCAGACACGTTCCCACCAGGGGGCAGAGGAAGCGGTCTATTTCGCCAAGGTTGTGACGGTTGCTTTTGAGTCCGGTCATGACGGCAAATCCTGGGGTCGGGGAGCGCCTCAGGGCATCCCCCCGACCCATCAAATACATTCAGCGTTTAACCAAAGATATCCATTTCCAGTTGCGGCCACTGCCTGATGGCCTCGTGCAGACGAATCTCCACATTATTCAGGTGATCCTTGAGGTCGGCCACCGTGGGGTTGTCATGCAGGCCGGGAACCTCTTGCGCCAGATGGTCCACATAATGATGAATATTTTTGAGATCATCTTCCAAGGTCACCAGATTGATGATCATTTTCACCATGACTTTTCTCCTTTGTCGGTCTTCTGCTGCCTACTCCCGCAGGTGTGGGCGTCACACCCCGGACAGAATCCTCGCTTTTTCCAGATGGAGCGATACAGTAGATAAATGGCCCCGACTATGATGGCTCCGGCCCAGAACAGATCATACCAGCTCATATCAACCTCCCAATCCCAGGAGCCTGCCGCCCTGATAGATGACCAGGGCCACTCCCCAGGCCAGGACCATCTGGTAAGCAAAGGCGACCCCGAACCATTTCCAGGTGCCGAACTCATCGCGAAAGGCTACCGCCACTATCATACAGGGCATGTACAGCAGCACAAAGGCCATGAAGGCATACGCGCTCAAAGGCGTAAAGGCTCCTTGAATAACTTTCTTTAAGGGTTTGGTTTCTTCTTTCTCTTCGGCAGAGAGCTTGGCCACGCCGAAGGAAGAAATGACATTTTCCCCCGCCTGCTTGGTGGCCGAAAGGAAGGAGACCCCGATTTCTTGCAGATCTTCCAGGAAGGTGGGAGGCTTCTCGTCTTCAGCCTTTTTCTCCTTGGGAAGGTAAATTTCCCCCATGGTCCCCACCACGATCTCCTTGGCGATGACGCCGGTGACGAGGGAGGAGGCCGCCTCCCAATTACCGAATCCCAAGGGTTTAAACACCGGGGCGATGACGGTCCCGGCTTGGCCCAGGTAAGAGTCTTTCTTTTGTTCCACCCCCCAGGGCAGGTTCAGGAGGAACCACACCAGGACGGACACGGCCAGGATATAGGTGCCGGCCTTGATGAGAAAGTGTTTGCCCTTCTCCCAGGTGTGGATCATCAGGCTCTTTAGGGTGGGCATGCGGTAGGGCGGCAGCTCCATGATGAAGAGAGGATTTTCTCCCTTGAACAGAGTCTTTTTGAACAGGATGCCCACCAACACCGCCATGACAATGCCCATGACATATAGGGACCAGATGGCCGTGCCGGCCCGGCCGGGAAAGAAGGCCCCGGCGAACAGCACGTAAACCGGCAAGCGGGCGCCGCAAGACATCAAGGGGATAAGCAGGGCGGTCAAAATCTTGTCCCGGGGATTTTCCAGGGTGCGGGTGGCGTAGACCGCGGGCACGTTGCAGCCGAACCCCAGGAGCAAGGGAATAAAGGACTTGCCGTGCAGACCCATGGAGTGCATGGCCCGGTCCATGACAAACGCGGCCCTGGCCATATAGCCGCTGCCTTCCAGGAAAGTAATAAAAAACATCATCGCAAAGATTACGGGAATAAAGACGATGACAAAGCCGACGCCGGCCAACACGCCTTCGGTGGCCAGAGACACCGTCCAGTCCGGGGCCGCTACCAGGCCCAGCAGGGCTTCCGCCCAGCGCTTCAAAGGGCCGGTCACTAGGCCGTTCATCCAGTCGGCGTAAGGGTTCGACACATCGAAGGTGAGTTTGAACATCACCCACATGGCGGCCAGGAAGATCGGGATACCCAGGAAGCGGTGAAGCACGATCCGGTCGATCTTCTCCGTCAACTCCCGTTTCGTCGTGGTCTTCTTTTTCAGGACCTCCCTGGTAAGCCCGGAAGCCTGGGCATAGCGGGCGTCGCCCAGCAAGCTCTCAATATCATCCCCATGGGCCTCCTTCAGGTGCTTGGCGGCCCGGGAAATGAAGCTGCCTGTTCCCAGACCAGTTTCCTCCACTATTCGTGGGTCCGACTCCAGGAGTTTCAGGGCCAGCCACCGGGCGGGGTATCTTTCCACCAGGGCCGGGGAGTGCAGGCGGATTTCTTTGTCCACCTCAACGACCGCAGCTTCCAGGTCCTGGCCGTAGTTGAGGGGGCGAGGCGCATGAGCTTCGGGGTTGTCCCCCACCTCCAGCACCGCCTCCATGAGGGCCGTTAACCCTTCCTTCTTGGTGGCCACGGTGGGTATTACCTTGATCCCCAAGGTCTCTTCTATGAGAGCGGGATTGATTTCCCAGCCCTTGTTCCGGGCTTCGTCATAGATGTTCAGGGCCATGACCACCGGCAGGCCCAGCTCCAGCATTTGCACCGTCAGGTAAAGGTTGCGCTCCAGATTGGTGGCGTCCACCACGTTCAGGATGACATCGGGGCGCGCCTCTACCAGGTAATCCCGGGCGATAACTTCCTCCTCGGAATAGGGGCTCAGGCTGTAGGTGCCGGGCAGATCCACCAGCCGGACGCGGCGGCCCTGGAACTCCAGGGTGGCCTCTTTTTTCTCCACGGTCACCCCGGGCCAGTTGCCCACCTGGAGCCGGGTGCCGGCCAGACCGTTGATGAGGGTGGATTTTCCGGAATTGGGGTTGCCCGCCACCGCGACGGTGAGGACTTTGGCGGGCTCGGGGTGCGCGAGCTTGACTGCGGCCTGGCTCATAGCTGCACCTCCACCCCGATGCCCGCGGCCTCGCTTTTTCGCAAGGACAGGCGGTAGTTTTTCACGATGATTTCAATGGGGTCTCCCAGGGGTGCGACTTTTTCCACCTTCACCTCCACGCCTTTGAGCACGCCCATATCCATCAAGCGACGCTTCATGGGACCGATGGCCCCGATAGTGGTGATTGTGCCCCGTTGACCGGGTCGTAACATTGCCAGATTCATTCCCCTATCCTCCTGACGCTAACTTTCATGGCCACGCCCCGCCCTAAGGCGATGCGGGAGTCGTCCACCCGCACCAACAGGGAGCCGTGGCCGGAGTTGCTCAACATCTCCACGGTCTTGCCGCAGCGCAGGCCCATGTCTTCCAGGCGGCACATACATTTGCATCTCTGACAGCCATGGGAGCCGCCCCGAATTTCCATTACCCGGGCCCTTTCGCCCGACCCCAAAAGTCCTAACGGCATCATTAATCTACCTCCAAATTATTGAGATTGAGACTTTGTCTCAATCATATGGCAAAAAAAAGGGGGCACACCTCACCGTTGCCGAGCCCGGCAGTCTACACAGTAACCGTAAATTTCCAACTTGTGCCCAGTAACCTCAAAATCATGGGCCTGCCCGAGGCGCTGTTCCGCCTCCTCCACGCTGCCATTCCGGAACTCGATGACCTTGCGGCAGCCCAGACAGCGCAGGTGGCAGTGGTGCTCATGTCCGTAAATGTGTTCATAGTGCATGTGCCCATCCTCGACAAAGACTTCCTGCACCAGGCTGGACTCCACCAGTAAGGCCATGGTGCGGTACACCGAAGCCCGGGAAATTCGCAGGCCTTTCTGACGCAGGCGCATAATAAGCTCTTCCACATCAAAGTGGTCATGATTGGCAAAGACCTCCGCCAGGATCGCCTCTCGTTCCGGCGTGGCTCGCATGCCCCTTTGGGCCAAAAATTCTTGGAAGACTTCGCTCTCGGGCTTCATCATCTGCAATTGAGACTCTATCTCATTAGTAATTATTGTCAAGGATTTTTTTTCGGTTTACTCGGTTTACCCTCAAAATGCAATACTGTATTTTATCTTCGGAATCACTTGAGGAGTTATTCAGATAAGAGAGAATTTTTGCTACAGAGAAATGGCTTGGAGAAAATTGCAGGCCGCTGCCCTATCCCAAAATTTTTACGCAGGCCTAAACACTTGCTCTATCCGATATATATATGGGCGAGACCATTTTCAGCCTCGCCCCGCATGCCAGCCCTGAGCCGTTCCGGGTCTCGATCTGTCGCACCGCTTGCTTATTTCGCCACCGGCCAATCGGTAAACTGCGTCCAAAGCACAGCCCCGTATTCGGCGTCTTTTTTCGTACCATCCGTATGTTTGATGGCCTGTTTTTCCGTGGTCAGGGCGGAGAAGCCCCACCAGCCCGCCTTGGGCACCGCAAAGGTAAAGACGCCATTCTTATCGGTTTTCACCACCTGGGCGACGAAATAGTCATTGGGCGCGGTCACCTTCTTTCCGGCGTTCCAGTACTCCACTTCCACATCGGCGTTGGCTACGGTCTTACCTTTGAATTTCAGCACCCCCTGGAAGACATTGCCAGCATAGAGGGCGAAGGGTCTGGTTAACGGCACGATCTCGGCCTTTAAACCCACTTCCTCGTCCCAACCGTCTTCGGCCCCGAACGCGGCCACATAGGTCTTGGTCTGGTGAATGATATATTTGTTTTCCGCTGGCTCCCAGTAAGGCGTGGGATCGAAATAGAAAGCGTAAACCCCCGGCTTTTTCAAAGCGTAAGTGGTTTTCCAGGCCTGCTTATCCAGAACCTTGGTTTCCTGGAGGGTGCTTAGGAGATCGGTTTTTTCTTTCCCGGCCAGTACGCCGAACTTCTTGGGTTTGGCCATGTCCATGCCGGTCTGTTCAAAGGGGTGGCAGAATGCCAGGGTCAACCCCAGGTTAGCGTCGTCGCCCTGCATCACCATGGCTTTGTCCGGCAGGATCACGCCGAAATGCGCCTGGCAAACCCCGGCCAGGCCCAGTACGAGTATCAGGCAGAAAACTAACGTGAAGAAACGTTTCATAACTTCCCTCCGTTCCAGGTTGATTAATAGGCACGGCCTGCGGGGCATTTTGGGGGGACTAATTCCCCATCTTCCGCCAGGCCTCCCAGTTGGGGCGGCCCTGGGAATCCCGCAAGTGCAGAACATAATCCGCTTTGGTGAGTTCGTAAGCGATCACCTTGAGCTTCCCGTCTTTTTCCTGTTCGCACATCCCCTTGACCCGCACTTCGTCTCCGGGGGTGAGCACAAACTCCTGGCGCTCCAAATACCAGATCGGGCCCAAACTCACCTGCACCTGGCCCCGGGTCTTGGTGTCCATGATTATGGCCATGCCCGGGTACATACCCTCTCCTAAACTCTCAGTGAGCACCTGCACCACCTTGCCGCTTTCGTCAAAGGGTTTGCAAACAGCCTTTACCGGACAGAGATAGGCCGTGTACGGACAAGGCCGGAAGCCCTGGCCGCGGCCCTGGCTCCACGCCAGGGGAGGCAACGCCCCAACCAAGAGCGCCATGACCAACAGAGCCGTTAAAACAGATTGCCACCGTTTCATATGATGGTCCTCCTTTAGTCTTTATTAGAATGCATACACCATGGACAAGAGCGGCGTGAGCGCGGCATCGGTGTTTTTGCCCGCCAGGTCGACATTCAACCCCAGGGCCAGGGAGAATTTATCCGTGGCCATGTACTCGATGCCCGGTGCGACCGAGATCAAGGCCTCCGGGGGCAGATTGCCCTTGTGGCCGAACAGACGCCCGCCGCTCCAATAACTGGTGAGTTCCAGGAGCGCCACCCATTTTTTGGTGATGGGATATTCCGCCGCCAGGTTCAGGGTGACAAAGTCCCGGGGAAAGTTGCGCAACTGGCTGGCCACGGGGTCGCCCTCCACCAGGTTGCCGTTTTCATCCAAAACCAGCCCGGCTCTATCTTCCCTGGAATCGTAAGCAGTTTGCATAGTATACCAGATGTTGGCGTAAAATATGAATGGTTTCACAAACTTGGACATATTTAAGCCGGTGGTGAAGGCGTAGGCCCCGCCTCCCAGTTGATCGGTTCCCAAGCGCCCGGGATTGAGGTGGCTGAAGTGGCCGCTGGGGAAATCGGTGGTAAAGAGCGCGGTCACCGTGGGCCTGGTCTCGGTCTCTTCCACCAGGCGGTATTTGAAGGTCAAGTTGATATCGCCGAGGCCGCCGAAATTGCCGGAGCGCTCTCCATTGGGCCCCGGCGCATCGACACTGCCGGCCCAGTTGTGGACATAGGGAACCACCGCAAACACCTCCAGGTTGTTCCACAGGCCGTAAGTGAATTTCCAATCCATGCTATAAGTCTTGAAATTGCCCCCTGCCGACACCCGCCGCCAGCTCTGGGTCAAGCTGTTGTTGACGAAGCTGAGCCCAAAGGTGGGCTGAATGGCGAACTTCCCTTTTTCAATGGGGATGGCGGTGTCAGTGATGATGGGGCCGAAGGTGGAGGGGCATTCATCCTCTTTGGCTTCCTCCTTTTTCCCTTCATCCTTGGCTGCTTCCTGGCCCTCCGGCTGGAAGCCTTCGCCGCGGCCGCCAGTCTCTTCGGAGGCGCCGGAGTCCGGCGCGGCCCATCCCGTCAAGGGCATGGCCAGTGCCATCACCAGCAGCGCGACCAGGCAGGGCCAAATCAGGGCCTGACTTGATGCTCTCATAAATGCCTCCTTAAATGAAACTTGGTTGCACTACATATATTAAATTAGATTCACTAATACAATAAAATTACAGATTGTTATATTTTTTATGAGTAATTATATAAGCAACTCAATTTAATTTAAGGATAAATTTTTTTGCTTAACGCGGTCGCACCCCTATGGCAGCTTCAGAATTTTGGGGGCCAGCCCTGCAAAACTATGCCGCGGGCACTGCGGTCAGAGGCCTGTACCAAGGACAACGCAAACTTCTCCTAACCCTTGTCCTCTTGGGGTTGACAGCAGTGTTCATGGACGTGGCAACAGTGCTTGACGGTGTGCTCCAAAAACCCATCTTCATGCGACACAATCATGTAGGCGATGTCCAAATCATTAAGAATGTGAGCGAGGCGGTGCTTGGTTGTCTCATCCAAGCCCGAAGTGGGCTCATCCAGCAGAAGGAGCTGCGGTTGCATGGCCAGGACGGTGGCCAGGGAGACCAACTTCTTTTCACCCCCGGAGAGCTTATACGTCACCCGGTCTTCGAAGCCGTACAGACCCAACCCCGCCATGGTCTCCCGCGCGATCTCGATGGCCTCGGCCGGCGACTTTCCCTGGTTCAAGGGACCGAAAGCCACGTCTTCCATAACGGTGGGACAGAAGAGCTGGTCGTCGGCATGTTGAAACAGGAGACCCACCTTTTGCCGGACCTGCACAAAATCCTTGGCTTTCGTAACCTCCTGTCCCAGGATAATTATGCTCCCCACCTGGGGGCGCAACAGCCCCATGATCAGGTGCAAGAGGGTGGTCTTGCCGCAGCCGTTGGGACCGATGAGGCCAATATGTTCGCCCGGGAGAAGCTGATAATTAAAGTCCTGAAAAACCGGCCGGGAGGCCCCGGGGTACTTAAAGGTGATGTTCCGCAACTCAATCAATGGTTCACTCATGGTAGCCTCATAGCAAGATGGGGCGCCGCCAACTCCAAAGAGAGCAACACGGCCAGCGCCAGTATTGATACCGCCACAAATATCCAATCGCGACTTTGCCAGGTAAAGGTCCGCAGGCTATAGAAGACTCCGTGAAAGCCGCGGCACAGCATGGCTTGAAAAACCCGGTCGGCCCGGTCATAGCTGCGCACCAGCAACATGGCCGCCAGATAGGCGTAGGAGCGATATGTGTGGAGATTGGTGCGGGGCTGAAATCCCCGGATCTTCATGGCTTGAACCAGCCGTTCAAATTCCTGCTCAAAGACATAGAGGTAACGGTAGGTAAACAGCAGTAAATGACATAACTTGCCGGGGATGCGCAAATTATGCATTGCCTGTCCTAACGTAACGACCGGCACGGTGGCGACCAGGGCAATCAGGCCGATGATGATGGCGTTGGACTTCAGGGTGATCAAACCGGTAAAGATCAGGCCCTGCCGGGTGGCGGCCAAAGGCCCGAGCCGCAGAACCACCTCGCCCGGATAGGTCAGGGGCAACACGACCCAGAGGAAGAAAATGAAGCTGTTTACCACCAGGAGCCGGACCAGCACTTGTTTTACCGGCAGACGCGCCAGCGCCAGCCAGATCAGGGCCAGTGCCAACCCGGCCAGGGCCACTGTATAGCTCTTGGCCACAGCCATAAGGACAGCAAAGAGGGCGGCCACCACGATTTTGCCCCGGGGGTCGAGGCGGTGGACCGGAGAGGCCCCTTCGGCAAAAGGTTCCTGGATGGCACTCAAGGATTTTTCTTCCCCCTGTTACGAAAAAGTTCAGAGTTCAAGGTTGAGTGGCGGGCGGGGACGCCCGCCCTACCGGATTTTTCATGGTTTTGAGAGAGCGGCAAGCTCATGAGCGACTGCTTTGGAAGTAAGCCCACAGGCCGAAGAGGCCCAGAATATAACCGATGCCACCGATGATATCAGCGGGAGTTGTGCGGTGGATGGTCAATTCGGCGAGCATCTCCTTGATGGGTGCGAGCTGGCGTTCCAGAGATTTATTCACGGCGGCTTCCAAGGCTTGCTGATCTAGGCCGGCGGTTTTGGTCTCCGAAGCTGCCGGAGGAGTTGCCGGAATTGGCACGGGGGCAGTGGCCTTCCCTGGCGTGGTTCCGGTCAAATAGCTGTCCGCCTTGAGCAGCCATTTACCCCGGTGGCCCATGGCCGCTTCCACCACGATATTCAGATCCAACTTCTGGGCCGCGGCTGCGGCAGGAATTTTAAAGGAAAACTTTCCCTGGTCATCGGTTTGGCCGGTTAAAAGTTCGCTGCCGGTTTTTGGATCCAGAACCAGGACATTGCCCTGGCGCACCGGCGTATCAGGGATAAACTTGCTTTCCGTGTGGATGGCGCCGCCTTCGGCATAGGCGAAGACCAGCACCCGGTGGGCCAGAGCCGGGGACGTGAAAACGCCAAGGGCCAGGAGCACCAGGACTCCTTGAACCCCGAGAACCAGGAGATGCTGTCTCCACCAGAACCACTTTTTAGGCATAGATTTCCTCCAACATTTCGGGACGGACTTTTTTAAGGAACTGGAAGATAAACAGCGTAATGATGCCCTCGATGATCATTATGGGTATGTGCGCCAAGAGAACCAGTTCGGCCACTTTGAGAAAAGCCTGACCGGTGGTGATTAAGGCCGTGGCCACCAGCAAACCGCTTAACAACATGGCCAGGGCCCCGCAGGCAAAGGCCGCCACCGCGGCAATGACTCCTTGACCGCGCAAGAACCTGCGAAAGACAAAAAAGCAGATGACTGCGGGCGCGGCCATAGTGACTGTATTCACCCCCAACACTGTCAGGCCTCCGAACTGGAAGAGCAGGGCCTGCAGGAACAGGGCGATGAGGATGGCGGGGAAGGCCATCCAGCCCAGCAGCAGCCCCATAAGGCCGTTGAGTACCAGGTGCGCACCCACCGGGCCTACCGGCACATGGATGAGCGAGGCCACGAAGAACGCCGCGGACAGTATGGCTACCCGGGGAATGGCCTCATAATCGAGTTTTTTCAGGCCGATGGCGCATCCTACCACCGCCAGCCCAGCCCCTCCGGCTAATACCACCGGAGAGAGCACTCCTTCAGAAATATGCATGTCTTACCCCATAGATGGCGTGGCGGTTAGAGACCTCGCAGGCGCTCTCGCTGACCAGGCCAAAAAAAAGCCATGAAGGCAATCATCCCTTTGGGAGGATCGCAAGCCTTCATGGCTTTGAATTATATCTACTCGGTTATTTTTCGGTTAATTTCTGACTTAGGGCTTCTTACCCCGGAATGTCTTTCTTATACCCGAGATATCAAACCAGTTCAAGGAAAATTTCTTCTCAGCAACTAAAAATGAGGTGCCTCCGATGGCTTTGTCCGCCATATCGTCCCGGCCGCGGGCGTAGACACCCTTTAACGGCTGCAAGCAACGGCTTTTACCCACCCTTGAATATATGATCTCCGTGTCCTAAGTTAGTTGGTATCACCTTGTGGAAAGGGGCTCCACCATGTTTCTTTATCTTGTCCAGCATGCCGAGGCTAAAAAAGCAGAAGAAGACCCGGGGAGGGATCTAACGGAAAGGGGCCGGCTGGACATTGAAAATGTGGCACACCATTTGAAAAGGCTCAATGTCCAGATCAGGCAAATATTTCATAGCGGTAAGACCAGGGCTCAAACTACCGCCAATGTCCTGGCGTGGCATTTAAAGCCCCCGGCTGGGGTCTCGGAAACCCCGGGGCTGGCGCCGTTGGATGACCCTAAGGTCTTGGCTGACCGCATCACGCTGATGGATGGGGATATTCTCTTGGTGGGACATCTTCCCCATTTGGGCAGGTTAGCCGCCCTACTCATGACCGGTGACCAAGAGAAACAAGTCATTAATTTTCAGATGGGCGGCGCGGTCCGTCTGAGACGCATGGCGGAGGATCAATGGGCAGTTGATTGGATGGTTCTTCCTGAAATCATCCTTTAGCGGATCTATATATAGCGTCATAAATAATTTGACTATTTATCTCTGCGCCCTCAGCGTCTCAGCGGTTAATTATTTTTCAACCGCAGAGGCGCAGAGAACGCAGAGAGCGCTTATGTTCAGTTACTTATACTCATTGCCAAAAGTCCCCTCACCCTACCCTCTCCCACAAGGGGAGAGGAGAATTAGAGAACAAAACTTTTGGCAAACGCTATACGTCATTGCGCATATGGGCAAGGCGGAGGCGGAGAGGCGATGCAAGGGCTTGAACTGATAAAAAATCTTGCTGAACTCGATCAAGAGGTCGCCGAAAAGGTTGAGGAAACCCGCCGGTCCGCCGAGGACCGGGTCAATCGCGCCGAAGCCGAGAGTCAGCGCCTCCTGGCCGAGGCCGACGCTCAGATCCGCCGGCTGGAAGAAGTGTCGCGGACGCAAATGGCCGAGGTCAGCGCCAGGCTGACCGAGGACGCCCGCCAGCATGCCGCCGCGGAGCAAGAACGCCTGCGCAGCCAGGCTGTGCCAAACCTCGATCGCGCCGTCGAATTCATCCTCTCAGAGGTTATGCCGTGATTGCGCGGATGGAAAAAATCTTTATTGTGGGGCCAAAGCGGTTGGCTCCTGAGATTTTATTCATGCTGCAGCAGGCCGGCGTCGTGCAAGTTGACTCTCTTCCCAGGGACCAGCTTGGCGCCTACCAGCTTGAACCCGGGGAAGAGAAGCGGCTCAGAAGGTGGGATGCCGTGGCGACCTCGACGGATCATACCTCAGGCCTCCTGGGTCTGGAGTTCGGCGCTGCGGTGGAACCCTTCTTGGGCGACCTGGAGGAGGCTGAAGCCATAGCTTCATCCTGCGAACAGCGCGCGGCTAGCCTGGTAGAAACGCGGGAACGGCTCAGGGACGAACTCCAATTGATCGGCCAGTACCAGGAGGTCCTGGAGCATCTGGCGGCAGCAATGCAGGGGCTGGATGGCAGTTCCCGACTCGCAGTTATCCCCTTTATAGTCGAGAGGACAGAAGACCTGGCGGCGTTGGAACAGGAACTCTCACCGGCGCTCGATGACCGTTTTCTCCTGACTGAGAGGCCGGTGGGAAACCTGATTGTCGCGGTCATCGTTACCCTGAAGCGTGACGCCGAGGTAGCCAGAGGCATTCTCGCGCACGCCGGTTTGCATGAACTGCCGCGGCTGGGAGAATACGCCCGGATGGGCTTCAGGACCATGGCGGCGCGGCTGACGGCAAGATCAAGATTGGCCCCTAAAGAGCTGGCCGGCGTAGAGGAAGAATTGCGCCATCTGAGGCAAGAAGCGGGCCAGGAGTTGAGGAGTATTTGGAGCCAGGCCACCGATGAAACCAACCGCCTGCATACCCTCAGGGCCATGGCCTCCGGGCGTTACGGCTTTGCGCTATTCGGTTGGACGCCTGTCAGCCAGAAGACCGGGGTCATAGAACTCCTGAACCGGCAGTGCGACCGGATACTCTATACCTTCGAACCCGCGGAAGAACACCATGAACCTTCGCTGATTCCGGTCCTGCTGGAAAATCCCGCCTGGGTCAAGCCCTTCGAGGCCTTGATCACTTTTTTGAATACTCCGCGCTACGACAGTTGGGACCCCACCTGGATCACCGCCACCCTGTTGCCGCTCTGGGTCGGCATGATTATGGGGGATGTGGGTTACGGCCTGGTTTTTATCGGAGTGGCCTGGTATTTGTCCAGGTTTGTGAGACGCAACCAGGTGCTCAAGGTAGAATTTTTCAAGATGCGGCTAGCACCGGAGACCGTAGCGCAGGTGGTGCGCATCATGAAGCCCATGATCGTCTGGACTATCCTGTGGGGCTGTGTGTACGGGGAGTGCTTTGGCAACCTGTTCCACAGGTTGGGGGTCTTTGGGACGGCCCACCACCCGGGATTGATCCCCACCCTAATTCGCCGGACCGATACTGCCGCCACCGCGACTCTATTAATTTTGGTTTCCATCGGTTTCGGCATTATCCAGGTGCTCCACGGTTTCGTCCTCAAGGCCCAACTGAGCCGCCGACACGGTGAGAAAAAGCCTTTCTGGGAAGCGAGCGGCTACTTCGGCGGCGTTTTTGCCCTGATGCTCTTCGGTTATGCTTTTATGACCGAAGGCTATCCGCGCTGGCTGTTGATCGCGATGTTTGCAGGCGCCGCCTTATTCGTGTTCGGCATGATCCTCGCTAAAATGCCCCTTATGATCGCAGAACTGCCGACACAAGGCGGCCATATCTTGAGCTACATCCGCCTCTACGCGGTGGGAATGGCTTCGGCCATTCTTGCGGACCTGGCTACCGACATCGGGTTTGCGTTTTATCCGATGGGAGGCATCGCCGGAGTCTTCATGGGCATTGTGATCGGCCTGGGATTGGGACTCCTGATCCATGCGCTTCTACTCATCCTTCTTACCATAAGCCATGTAGTTCAGCCTATTCGTCTCATCTGGGTCGAATTTTTCACCAAGTTTGATTTCTACACCTTGAGCGGCAGGCCGTACCGCCCATTCAAGGTGCAGGGCGGCGCGCCATAATTGCAGCATATTGGCAGGGGACCCGAACGGTAACTCTAAAAGTCTTATAAAAACTAAGGAGGAGAGTTGATGAAAGCAAGGTTTCTTTTCATTCTGGGGCTTCTCTTCGCATGTGCCGCAATGTTCGCGCCGCAGGTCATGGCCGCCGAGGGAACGAACATCACGTCGGATAAAGGATTGGCGGCAATTGGCATAGGGTTGGCCGTCGGACTGAGCGCCCTGGGAACCGGCCTGGCGCAGTCCCGGATCGGACCGGCGGGGCTCGGCGCCGCTGCGGAAAAACCTGAAATGCAGGGTCTGGCGCTTATCTTCTTACTCTTGCCTGAGACCTTGGTGATCTTTGGATTGGTCGTAGCGTTCATGCTCATAGGGCGGCTGTAATGTCGAAGCTGGAGGAGATTCTCCAGCAAGAGGCTGAGGCTGAGATCGATGCGATCCTGGCACAGGCGGATTCAAGGGCCGCCAAGATTGTCAGCGAGGCGCAAAGCCGCGCCTCGGCCAAGGTAGCAGCCCACCAAAAGAAGATCGAGGCTGAGGCTCACGCTGCAACCCGGCAGGGCCAAAGTACGGCCGAACTCATTGTCTCCAAGGCCCGCATACAAGCCAAAGGGGAGATGATGGACCTGCTGCGACAGAAGGTATTGCTGGCGTTAGAAGAAACTCCCTCCAAACCGGGTTACGGCGAGGTTCTCCAGGCGCTGGCCGAGGAGGCCATGGGTGTTACTGAAGGCGCGGAGGCAGTGGTGGTGCACCCTCACGATAAGGAGAAATTGAATGATTGGGCGATGCACCGCGGGCTCGCACTGCAAACCGACCCGGAACTTCGCCTTGGGGTGCGGATTGTGAGCCGGATCGGCAAGAATGTGGAAAACACTTTGCACGAGCGGTTACATCGCGCCTGGGGCACGCTTGCCCCCGAGGTGACCAAGCTGCTCTGGGAGTGAGGGAAGCGTTTGACTGACGATTTCACCTATTTGAACGCTCGCATCTGGGTGAGGCGCAGCCGGTTGCTGCCTGAGCGCTTCTTCCGTGAGGCGCTGAGACTGGAATTCCCTGACCTGGTAAAGCTCCTGAAAGAAAGCATATACGGTTCTGACCTTACGGGAGATACCCTCGCAGACCTGGACCGCGCTGTCATGGTTCATTTGAACCGCACGGTAGGAGACTTACCCCGTCTGGTCTCCGGGGTGGCCCGCGAGTCTGTCAGTCTGCTGTTAATGCGCTCCGACCTGGCTAATGTGAAAACCATTCTGCGTGGGAAGCAGGCGGGCTGGGCGCCCGAGGAAATCATGGGTCATCTTGGCGCGGGCACGATTCCCCGAGCCTTCTACGGCCACCTAGTCGAGGCCGCAGACGCGGCATCCCTGGCGCAACTTTTTTCGTTGCCCGAGCACCCGCTCGCCCACGCCCTCCGTAAGGCAGTGTCGGCCTCGGGGGAACCGCTGGAGATAGAGATTACCCTTGACCGGGAGTTCTATGCCGCGCTGCTGCTCCGGGCTCAGGAGCTGGGCCAGTCGTACCTTGCCGATTTTATGAGTTTTGAGATCGATGCCTTGAACCTGGCCACCGGGCTCAAGCTGTCCACTTTGGGTTTTAAAGGACAGTCGAACCGATATTTCCTGCCGGGAGGCAAACGCGTGGGCCTGCCTCTCTTTGAGCTTCTGGCTGCCGGAGAAGTGGACGCACTGAAGGTGTTGGGAAACACTGTTTTCGGACGTGTGGCTGAGGCGAAAGACCTCGCCACTCTGGAACGGGGCCTCCGCTGTATTCTTTTGGCCAAAGCCCATGAAGGGGTTAAGGACATGCTGGGAGGAGGTATGGCCAACGATTACATCCTCCATAAGGAGTGGGAGGCTGGCCGGATTCGGCTGTTGGCCCGGCGAGCTTTTTTTGGGTTGCCAACCGCTGCCGTGGAACCGGAGGTGTTTTGCCAGTGAAGATTGCGGTTCTGACTGATCCTGAATCCGCGGCGGGATACCGCCTCGGCGGCCTGGAAGTGGCATTGGCCCATGACCCGGCCGAAGCCCGGGAGGTGTTGGCGCGTCTGGTTCAGACAGGAGACTATGCACTCGTAATAGTCAATATGACGTTGTTGCCGGACCCTTACCAGGCAGTTAAAAGGGAGCTGCGCGGCCGGGATCTCCCGGTCCTGCTGGCGGCCCCGGCGCATCGTGCTGCGGTCACCGTCGCCGGCGAAGACGCCGAGGCGTACCTGCGACAGTTGATCAAGGAAACCATGGGCTACGAGATTAAGCTTTAGAGGCCGGAACCTGGGCCGCGGGAGTCAGCGAACTTGGGACTTCCGCAACCCGCTCACATCGGAGGAAAAATGATCCGGGGAACCGTCCGGAAAATCACCGGCCCCGCAGTTATTGCCAAAGGGATGCTGGGCGCCCGCATGTACGACATTGTTAAAGTGGGCGAAGAAGAACTGGTCGGTGAAATCATCCGCCTGGAAGGGGACACCGCCTTCGTCCAGGTGTACGAGGACACCTTCGGCCTCCTGGTGGGTCAACCGGTGGTATCATCAGGGGTGCCGCTGGCCGTGGAACTGGGCCCCGGATTGCTGAACGCCGTCTTTGACGGGATTCAGCGGCCACTTTACGCAATTCAGGAGAAAACCGGCAATTTCATCTCCCGGGGCGTGGAAGCGCTGGCGTTAGACCGGCAGAAGCAATGGGACTGGACCCCCAAGGTTAACGTGGGCGATGCGGTCACGGGCGGGTTGACCCTCGGTACGGTGCCAGAGTTCCGCTTCATCCACAAAATCATGGCGCCGCCTGAGGTCAGCGGGGTGGTCAAACAGGTAAAACCGGCCGGCTCCTACAGCGTGGAAGAACCGGTGGTGACCCTCGAAGACGGTACCGAGCTTAAAATGGTCCAGATCTGGCCGGTCCGGCGACCGCGCCCGGTCAAGGAAAAGCTTGATCCGACCACGCCGTTTCTCACCGGCACGCGGATACTGGACGTACTGTTTCCCGTGGCTATGGGCGGCAACGCCGCGATCCCCGGACCGTTTGGCTCCGGCAAAACGGTGACGCAGCAGTCTCTGGCCAAGTGGTCCAACGCCGATATCGTGGTTTACGTGGGCTGCGGGGAACGGGGCAATGAAATGACGGACGTGCTCACGGAGTTTCCCAGTCTTATCGACCCCAGGACCGGCGACCCGCTGATGCACCGCACTGTGCTGATTGCCAACACCTCCAACATGCCGGTGGCGGCCCGGGAGGCCAGCATCTATGTGGGGGTGACTCTGGCCGAATATTTCCGCGACCAGGGTTATGCGGTGGCCTTGATGGCCGACTCCACCAGCCGTTGGGCCGAGGCGTTGCGGGAAATCTCTTCACGGCTGGAGGAGATGCCCGCCGAAGAAGGTTATCCCCCGTATCTGTCTTCTCGCCTGGCCGCGTTCTATGAACGGGCGGGCCTGGTCACCACCCTGGCGGGAGAGCGCGGCGCGGTCTCCGTGGTCGGGGCCGTCTCCCCCGCGGGGGGCGACATGTCCGAACCGGTGACGCAGTCCACCCTGCGCATCGCGGGCGCCTTCTGGCGGCTGGACGCGTCCCTGGCCTACCGGCGCCACTTTCCGGCCATTCATTGGAACGGCTCCTACTCCTTGTATATGCCGCTCCTGGCGCAGTGGTATCGGGAGAACCTGGAGCCGGGTTACCCGGAAATGCGGGATGCCCTCAGCCGGTTGCTGCAACAGGAGGCCTCCTTGCAGGAAATGGTGCAACTGGTGGGGCCGGATGCCCTGCAAGATCAGGAGCGGCTGATCATTGAAGTGGGCCGCATCATCCGCGAAGACTTTCTGCAGCAGGACGCGTTCCACGAAAACGACGCCTATTGTTCCATGGAAAAGGCCCAGGGGATCATCCGGATGATTTTGAGCTTTTACCAACAGGCCGAAAAGGCTTTAAAAACGGGGGTCCCCATCGACGATCTCATCCAGAACCCGGTGCTGGAGAAAATCGCCCGGGCGCGGTTCACGGCCGAAGATCGTTTTCAGGCCTACCGGGACGAGGCGCTGGGGGAGATTGATACAGCTTTCGGGAAAAAAGGCTAAGGAATCACCATGGATCTTTTGAAGAGGGAATATAGCTCGCTGAGCTACATCTCGGGGCCGCTGCTGTTCGTGGATAATGCCCGAGATCTGGCCTATAACGCCATCGTGGAAATCAGGGATGGCCAAGGCCGGTTGCGGAGCGGCCAGGTCATCGAGGTGTCCGAGGAATATGCGGTCATTCAAGTATTTGAGGAGACCGCGGGACTGGACCTGGCCCGGACCTCAGTGAGCCTGGTGGAAAATGTGGCCCGCCTGGGGGTGTCTAAAGACATGCTGGGCCGGCGCTTCAACGGCATCGGCAAACCCATTGACCATTTGCCCCCGGTCCTGGCGGAAAAGCGCCCGGCCATCGCCGGCATGCCTATCAACCCCGTGGCCCGCAAGAAGCCCGTGGAGTTTATTCAAACCGGCATTTCCACCATCGACATCATGAACACCTTGGTCCGCGGGCAGAAGCTGCCGATTTTTTCCTCTCCCGGCCTGCCCGCCAATGAACTTGCGGCCCAGATTGCCCGGCAAGCCACCGTACCCGGGGAGCAATCCCCCTTCGCGGTGGTTTTTGCCGCCATGGGGGTGACGCAGCGGGAAGTGAGTTATTTCATCAGCGAGTTCGAGAAGACCGGGGCCTTGTCGCGATCGGTGCTGTTTCTCAATAAGGCCGACGATCCCACGGTGGAGCGCATCCTGACGCCCCGTATGGCTCTGACGGTGGCGGAGTACCTGGCCTTTGAGCACGGTTACCATGTGCTTGTGATCCTGACGGATATGACCAATTATTGCGAGGCGCTCCGCGAGGTGGGTGCTTCCCGGGGTGAGATCCCCGGTCGCCGCGGCTACCCAGGTTACATGTATACCGACCTTTCCACTATCTATGAACGCGCCGGGGTGATTGCCGGAAGCTCGGGCTCGGTGACCCAAATCCCTATACTCTCCATGCCCGGAGGCGATCGCACCCACCCTATTCCGGATTTGACCGGTTACATCACCGAAGGGCAGATTCAGCTCTCCAACGAGCTGAACCGCAAAGGCTTTTTTCCGCCCATCGACCCCCTCCCCTCCCTCTCCAGATTGGCTAACAGCGCCATCGGCAAGGGCAAGACCCGGGACGACCACAAGCAGGTCTCGGATCAGCTCTTTGCGGCCTACGCCAACGGCGTGGACATCCGCAAGCTGGTGGCCATCATCGGCGAGGAGAGCTTAACCGAAAACGATCGCCGTTATCTTGCGTTCGCTGACAGCTTCGAAAAGAACTTCATTCATCAGGGCCAGCAAAACCGGGAACTGGACGAATCGCTCGATCTGGCCTGGTCGCTGCTCTCCATTCTGCCGGAATCCGAGTTGAAGCGGGTTTCCGAGGATCACATCGGCAAATATTATGGCGCCCGGCTCAAGGATTTTTGGGATACACAAAAGGAAGTTCCATGAACGGGATCAGCCCCACCCGGATGAACCTACTCTCCCGCCGCAGTCAACTGGGACTGGCCAGCCGGGGTGTAGAGCTGCTGGAAAAGAAGCGGGACGCGCTCGTAAAGGAATTCTTCGCAAACGTGCACGAGGCCTTGGAGGCGCGGAGGCAGCTTTATCAAAGCGCCCAGGAGGCCCACCGGGCCTTGATGTTGGCGAAATCTTTCGACGGACCCGAGGTCGTAGAGACGCTCTCATTAGGAGTGCCGGTCAGGTTCACCGCGCAGGCCGAGATTGACAATGTCTGGGGAACCCGGGTGCCGCGGCTGGCCATAGCTGCCTCTCAGGCAGCCACCATGAGCCCGCTGGCAGTGGGAGGGAGGACCATAGCAGCTCAGGCCGCCTTTCACAGACTTTGCCAGGTGCTCATCGAGGTAGCTAATCGCGAAGCGCGCCTGCGCCGCATTGCCGGAGAAATCAAAAAGACGGCCCGCCGGGTGAATGCCTTGCAGCAGGCGGTAATTCCCGGCATTCGCGCCCAAATCCGCGCCATCCAACAGGCCCTCGATCAACAGGAGCAGGAGGACATCTTTCGGCTCAAACGCATTAAGGGCAAGATCGAGGCTCACAATCCCTAAAAAGATTCCGGCGAGCGGTGTTCACTAAGAAAATTTCGGAGGGAGGATTTGAAGCTGGATACATGAAATAGCTGGAGGCGGCATCCAGATTCGAACTGGAGAATAACGGTTTTGCAGACCGCTGCCTTACCTCTTGGCTATGCCGCCTCTGGAGCGGGAAAGGGGATTCGAACCCCCGACTTCGACCTTGGCAAGGTCGCACTCTACCGCTGAGTTATTCCCGCTCACCCCTTTTATGTCTTAAAAATCGGCCGACTTGTCAAGGGGAAAATTGTCTCCAGAAAGCAAGAACAGCATTTTGTCAGCTCTCAATTTCCTTTTAACGACTCGACGGTTTGCATAAATCTCCTCGTCTTTTTTGGCAAAAGTTCATGGTTATTTTTACTTGTTAATCCTGATATAATGTTAAATATAAAACGATTTTATCCATAAAATCCAATGAGCAGCCATCTATCCCATATACCAGGACTTAAAGTCTAGGAGCGCCTCCATGGAATTTCGCAGCGTCAATACCACCTGTTCTTACTGCGGCTGCGGCTGCGGCCTCCTCCTGCAGGTCTTGGATGATCAGGTAATTTCCACCCTGCCGGTGAAAACCCACCCGGTCAGCCAGGGCAGCCTTTGCATCAAAGGCTGGAACATTCACGAGTTTGTCGGCAGCGACCAGCGCCTGAAGCAACCGTTTATGCGCCAAGATGGCCAACTGGCACCGGTGAGTTGGGATGAAGCCCTGGACACCGCGGCCCAGGGGTTAAAGAAGGTCGTGGACCAATACGGCCCCGACGCAGTGGCGGTGCTGGCTTCCGCCAAGGTCACCAACGAAGAGAACTATCTGATCCAAAAATTCGCCCGGGCCGCCATCGGCACCAACAACGTCGATCACTGCGCCCGCCTCTGACACAGCTCAACCGTGGTCGGTCTGGCCGCGGCTTTCGGTTCCGGCGCCATGACCAACTCTTTGCCTGAGTTAGCCAACGCCAAATGCATCTTCATCATCGGCTCCAATACCACCGAAAATCACCCCATCGCCGCCAAATGGGTCTTCCGGGGCCAAGAAAACGGCGCCAAGATCATCGTAGTAGATCCCCGCTTCACCCAGATGGCCTTTCTGGCGGATATCGCAGTGCAGCATAACCTGGGCACCGATGTGGCCCTCATCAACGGCCTGATGCATATTATTATTAAAGAAGGCTGGCACGATAAGGCGTACATTGACGAGCGCACTGAAGGCTTCGAAGCATTGGCAGCCAAGGTCGAGGAATATGCTCCGGAAAAGGTAGCTCAAATCACCGGTATCGATGCCGCCATCCTACGCCGGATGGCCGAAATGTTTGCCAAGACCAAGCCCGCGGCCATCATTTACTGCATGGGCATCACCCAGCACACCACCGGCGTGGACAACGTCAAATCCCTGGCCAACCTGGCCATGCTCACCGGCAATGTGGGCGTGGCCTCCGGCGGCGTCAACCCTCTAAGGGGCCAGAACAACGTCCAGGGGGCCTGCGACATGGGCGGCCTGCCCAACGTCTTCACAGGCTACCAGCCGGTGGCCGACGAAGCCGCCAACGCCAAGTTCTCCCAGGCCTGGGGCCGGGACCTGCCCAAAAAACCGGGGCTCACCATGCTGGAGATGTTCCAAGGCATCGATGAAGGCAAGATTAAAGCCCTTTATGTCGTGGGCGAAAATCCCCTGGTCACCGACCCGGACTTGCGCCATGTCGAATCGGCCCTCAAGAAACTGGACATCTTCATCGTCCAGGATATCTTCCTGACCCAAACGGCTAAATTGGCGGACCTGGTCCTCCCCGGCACGTCTTTCGCCGAAAAAGACGGCACCTTCAGCAACACCGAACGCCGGGTGGAGCTGGTGCGCCAGGCGATTAAGCCCGTGGGCGACTCCCGCCCTGACTGGCAGATCACTCAGGACCTGTCCACCCGTGTCGGTTATCCCATGCACTACGCCTCTCCGGAAGAGGTCTTCGAGGAGATCAAGAGCCTTACCCCCAGCTATGCCGGCATGAGCTATGCACGCCTGGCCGACAAAGGCCTGCAGTGGCCCTGCCCTACTCCGGACCATCCCGGCACCGAGTTTCTGCATAAAGACCGGTTCAGCCGGGGCAAGGGGGCTTTTTCCGTCATAGACTACAAGCCGCCGGCGGAGGTGGCGGACTCGGACTACCCGATGCTGCTTTCCACCGGGCGAGCCTTCATGCATTACCACTCCGGCTCCATGACCCGGGTTTCGCCCACCCTGCACCAGGAATTGCCGGAGGGCTACGTGGAGATCAGTCCGGTGGACGCCAAAGTCATGCAGATTAAAGACGGAGAGCGGGTTAAGGTCAGCTCCCGCCGGGGCGAAATCCAGATCAAGGCCAAGATCAGCCGCAAAGTGAACCGGGGTGTGGTCTTCATCCCCTTCCACTTTGCCGAGGCCGCGGCCAACGTCCTCACCAACCCGGCCTGCGACCCTGTGGCCAAGATCCCGGAATTCAAAGTCTGCGCCGTTAAAGTGGAGAAACTGGCGGCATAGAGCGATATAGACATTAAGAAAGAACTAGGGTGTCCCGAGCCACCCTAGTTTTTTATCTTCGCGCCTTGGCGTGAGTTTTTGTGGAAGTCCAATGGCGGAAACGTTCCCTGTCTCAATTTTTTAGCTCTTGCCATCCCACTGGACCGCGATACAATGCCATCATGATGGAATTATTGGCCGAAATCAAAAGCCGGGCGCAGGGCCTGGGCGATGAGCTGGTGACCCTGCGGCGGGAGTTCCACCAATACCCGGAACTCTCCCACCACGAGGAACGCACCGCCCGGGTGGTGGCAGAGTATTTGCAGAACCTGGGCTTGGAGGTAAAAACCGGTCTGGCTGGCCACGGGGTGCTGGGGGTTTTGAAAGGCGCCCGGCCGGGGCGGGCGGTAGCCTGGCGGGCCGACATGGACGCCTTGCCCATCGTCGAGAAGCTGAAGCTCCCCTGGTGCTCTCAGGTTGAGGGGGTTATGCATGCCTGCGGGCATGACTTCCACGTGAGCATCGGTCTGGCCGCGGCTCGCGTGCTCAGCGAATTCAAGGACCGGCTGGCCGGGGAGTTCCGATTTATCTTCCAACCCGCGGAAGAAGGCCCGCCCATCGGCGATTCCGGCGCCAAGGGCATGGTGCATGCGGGTGTTCTCGATAACCCAAAGGTGGCCGCGGTGTGCGCCTTGCACGTGGCGCCTAACCTGGACGTGGGGAACATCCGCTATGGCCCGGGGGTGGTGATGGCCGGGGCTGACCGCATGATCCTTACGGTCACCGGCAAGTCGGCCCACGGCGCCACACCCCACCGGGGAGTGGACCCCATCCTGGTGACGGCCCAGGTGCTCAATCAGATTCAGGGTTTCCTGGCCCAGCAGATCGACGCCCGGTCCCCCAAGATTCTAACCTTCGGCCGCATCCAGGGCGGCAACCGCTTCAATATCCTGGCGGACGAGGTCACTCTGGACGGGAGCCTCCGCTACCTCCAGGAATCGGTGCGCCAGGACGTCCTAAAGGGCCTGCGGCGGCAGTTCGAGGGGCTGTCCCAGGCCACCGGGGCCGAAGTCAAGCTCACGGTGGAGCCCCTGTTTCCCATGCTCAAAAACGACCCGGCCCTCACCTCCCAGGCGGTGCAGGTGCTTCAGACCCTCCTGGGGCCCCAGCGCCTCAAGAGGCTGCATCCGGCCATGGGGAGCGAAGATTTCCCTTATTACGCCGCCATCTCCCCAGGGTTCTATTTTTTCTTGGGGGTTCGCACTCCAGGCACGCGGGGCCACGCCCTGCACTCCTCCCTATTCAATCCCGATGAAGCGGCCCTGCCTTATGGTCTTATGGCCGCGGCAGGGCTCTTAGTCTGCCTGAGCGAGCCGCAATTTCCCGCTCTACCACCAGCGGGTCCGGTTCCCCAAGAAGAAGGCCCGGGGGCTATGTAGGATGGGGCTTCGGGGTCCATACCCAGGAGACAATGGCGGCACGGAGAGAGACAATTAAGGTTATGATGGCCACTTGTAAGGCATCAAACACGAGGGAACAAATTTCAGACGCGCTGGATTAGCAAACGGTTAGGTGTGGAAATAAGACAAAAATTTCTAATTTTCACTTTAAAACTGGTGGGCTTTGAGGATTTTGTCACCCCATGAGGATAAAGAAATTATCCTGGCCAATCTTCCTCCCAGTCTTCCTTATCCATCCTCTGAGCCGTACTGTTGAACAGGTTGTGCTCTATTGTCCAGTTAGATGTGTTAAACTTTGGTGAGGCGCCTTGGAAACCTGATTTGTAACTTCCCGGATAGCTGGATGCACAACCAAACGCCGTAAGACTAATCACCACGATTATTAGCAGAGCAAAGCCAATCCGCCGTCTCCATAAGGGTTTCATCTGAGATCGCATTTCTCTGCCTCCTTTTGCCTAATTACCTTCCCTGTTCAAGCATTTCCTCCAACTCTTCGGGCTCTAACTTCTGATACCTATTATTCAGATTACGCTTTATTATCATTTCAATGATTCTAACTCCTATATTCTTGTCGTCTGGCATATTATCGTCGTTCATTGCGTGAGTGCTTCTTTCTACAAGTTCAGCCTGATACTGTGGGCTAGGTATATTGGCTTTATCTTGGCACTTTAGTTCACCAACATTAAATAGCAACGCCATAAATTGAACTATGACGATAAGATTAATTAAAATAGCCGGTTTTTTCATGGCAATACCTCAGAATAATCTTATGTGAGTGGAATACCCCTAAAGCCCCCCTTAATTTTTCTTGTGTGTGTAAACTAAAGCCGCTTGCCTGGTGATTCAATAGGTACATTTACCCTTTTTGGAATAGGCAAAAATGCCTATCCCTTGACAACTTTTAGCGGAGCGGGCCAGAGTATCGAGAAGCGATAAAAAGCGGGGTTCTGGTGGAGGCTAAAGAGGTAGGGGTAAGGCTGGCTGTTAATCAGCCTGAGGCTTGGAGCGCCTGAGCCAATCCGGCGTGCGGGCCTCGGGGAGGGCGTCGCCGTCGGGGATGTAAGGTTTAAGGTCCAGGATGGGGGAGCCATCCCGGGCGTCCAGATCGGCTACCTCCACGATGTTGCCCTTCACGTTGAGGATGCGGCAGGCGGTAAAGCCGATAAGGTTGGGGCGCACCGGGGCGCGACAGGCGAAAACGCCGGACAAAGGGTTGGCCGGATCGCGGCGGGGATGGACCTGAAGGGTCCGGCGTTCCTCCGGGTTATCGTTTTCGTGGAACCAGTAAAATACCCAGAGGTGCGAGAAACTCTGGAGGCCGTCCAGGGCTGGGGCATATTCCGGAAAAATCTCCAAATAGACCTGTTTGCCCTGCTTTTTCACCACGCCAACGGGGTTCAGACAGATGGGTTTGATGGCCTCTCTCCTGAGGTTCTGCGATTTTGGACCCGGGTTTTCAGCGTAGCCGGGGGTTGAAAATAAGAAAACCCATATTCCGATTGTGATTAACCATAGCGTCATGGACTTCATTTCATAATACATAACTATCTGAAATGAGGGTTGCAAAATTGGGGATTTATATAACATCCTGAAATCCCCCTAAATCCCAGCAATGTCCGGTTAGAAAATTGCATGAGGTTGTGCTGCCCCCCTCACCCCAGCCCTCTCCCCCCGAAGCGGGTGGAGAGGGGGCAGGAGATGTGGCCGTTTTAGTAACCATAAGGTATTAAATCGGTTCCACTTTTTCCCCTCTCCCCAATGGGGGAGAGGGTTAGGGGGAAGTAATCTTCTCGGAGCCGGAGTGCGCAGCGATTTTTTGAGCTGTTGGACTACGCCCAACGAACTTCCTCAATTTGCAAAAACCAAACCGGACACTGCTGCCTAAATCCCCCTTTTTCAAAGGGGGACTTAAACTGCCAAGTCCAGTGTTCCGGACCTGAATTTATTTGCAGTTAATTCTGAAACAGGCCACTGGTGTTGTGTACCGGAAATACCCCACAAAATACTGGTCGTTATAACTCCCCCCCTCGTGGGAGGGGGCTGGAGGGAGGGGGATAACTTAGCGTGACTCCCAACAAATCCACCCCCACCCCAGCCCTCCCCCATCAAGGGGGAGGGAGTAAAAGGAAGTAAGACGTTTGTAAGATAAACCTGGACGCCACACTCTTTGTGGCGAAGCCAAAATCCACCTCAAGAATCTATGCCGCCCCCTGCCCCACCGCAAGAAGCTTTTCCAGCACCTCCGCCACCAGATCCAGAGGCACGTCTGCTGCGATCACTGCTTCGCCCAGGCGGCGCAGCAGCACGAAAGGCACGCCGGTTTCCTGGCGCTTTTTGTCCAGGCGCAATGCACTCATCACAGCATCCGGGTCGAGTTTCGGGAGGGTGCGGCAGAGGCCGAAGTCTCGAATAAGCTTCCGGCCCCATTCCGCTTCAGCATGATCCAGGCCGGCAAGATGTTCCGACAGAGTCAGGGAGCCTAGCATACCCCAGGCTACCGCCCGGCCATGGGGGAGGCGGAAGCGGGAAGCTTGCTCCAGGCCGTGGCCCAGGGTGTGCCCGAAGTTGAGGATGCGCCGCAGGTCTCCTTCCCGTTCGTCTTGCGACACCACCTCGGCCTTGATGGCCGCGGCCCGATAAATGGTTTCCGTCAATGGCGCTGGAGCGTGAAAGAGCTTTGTTCTGGCCACAGCCAGACTCTGCAATAGGTCCAGATCCCAGATAAAACCGGCCTTGAGGACTTCGGCCAGGCCGTTCAGCTGCTCGGCCTGGGGCAGGGTATGCAGGAATTCCGGGTCCAGGGCCACCAACCGGGGCTGGTGGAAGGTCCCCAAGAGGTTTTTGCCTTCAGGCAGGTTGATGGCGGTTTTGCCGCCGATGGCTGCGTCCACCATGGCCAACAAGGTGGTGGGCACCTGGATGAAGGGCAAGCCCCGCATGAAGATGGAGGCCAGAAAGCCAGAAAGGTCTCCCACCACGCCACCACCCAGGGCGATGACCGCGGAGCCCCGGTGGGCGCCACGGGCGAGGAGTTCCCGGGCCAGGCGCTGGACCACGGGCCAGGTCTTGGCCCGTTCGCCCGGAGGAGTGGTCAGCAGCACCGGGGCAAACCCGGCCGCGGCAAGAGAGCCCAGGACGCTGGCGCTGTGCAGACCGGCCACCCGCCGGTCGGAAATCACAAAGAGTTGGGTGGGGAATTGACTGGGACTCAGTAGAGTTCCCAGACGATGGCGCAGGCCCGGCTCGATTACCAGCCGGTAACTCATGTCCCGGCCGGGGAGCGGAAGGCGAATCTCCCGCATCACCAGCCTCCGGGTTTGAGACCCTTGATTTCTTCCATCAACGCCTGGAATTGGTTGGGATAGAGGGATTGCGCCCCGTCGGACATGGCCTTTTCCGGCTCATGATGCACTTCAATCATCAGCCCGTCACAGCCTGCGGCCACTGCGGCCCGGGCCAGCGGTCCCACCAGGTCCCGGCGCCCGGCCGCGTGGCTGGGGTCCACGATAATGGGCAGATGACTCTCGCGCCGTGCCGCGGGAATGATGGAGAGGTCCAGGAGATTCCGGGCATGCTCGCCGACGGCCCGGACGCCCCGTTCGCAGAGAATCACCTGGGAATTTCCTTCTGACATGATGTATTCCGCGGCCATAAACCACTCGTCTAGAGTGGCGTACATGCCCCGCTTGAGGACAACCGGCTTCCGGGTGCGGCCGGCGCAGCGCAACAGGCTAAAATTCTGCATATTCCGGGCGCCGATTTGGATGATGTCGACATATTCGGCCACCAGGCGCAGGGAATCATGGTCAATGGCTTCGGTAACGGTCAACAGCCCGGTCTCTTCCTTAACTTTCTTCAAGATCTTCAAGCCGGCCTTCCCTAAGCCCTGGTAGCTATAGGGAGAGGTGCGCGGCTTGTAGGCGCCACCCCGGAAGATGCGGGCCCCCGCGGCCTTGACGTGCTCAGCGATGGTCAGGGCCTGGGTCTCGCTCTCTATGGCGCAGGGACCAGCGATGATCACAAAATGCCGCCGCCCCAGTTCCAAGCCCGGGAAATGAATAATGGTGTCCTCCCGCTTCATTTCCCGACTCACCAGCTTGTAGGGGCGAGAGACCGGGATGGCCTGAATCACCCCGGGCATATCCACAAACAGGGCCGAATCTACCGGCCCGGGATTCCGTAAGATAGCGATGGCTACCCGTTCCCCACCGGGCATGGGCTGGGCTTCATATCCCATTGAGTCAATCTTGGCCACCACCGCCTTGATCTGGGGTTCGGTGGCGTCCTTGTCCATTACGATGAGCATGGTTACTCTCCCCTAAACGCCGCTGCTAAAGATGAGGGTGCCCGGGGTCAACCGGCCATCAGGGTAATTTCATGAGCATT
This sequence comes from Desulfobaccales bacterium, assembly GCA_041648175.1. Lineage (NCBI taxonomy): Bacteria > Pseudomonadati > Thermodesulfobacteriota > Desulfobaccia > Desulfobaccales > Desulfobaccales bacterium. The sequence continues at coordinate 156,496 of JBAZPO010000005.1, forward strand.
ACCCTCAGCTTATTTACCAGGGATCGGGGCCAAAAGCAACCGGAAGAGGGGCGACCCTCCAGTCACGGAGATAACGCTGGTACGGTTAAACAAAAGTTGCACTCATCGAAGTAAAAATAGCCCCAGTTTTGTAAGGTCGCACCTGCAGGTGCGACCCGCCCCTACAAAAACTAAAATTACCTGGATGACAGTACATGGTAAAAACATGTCCTATTCGGGCATTATTGAGTGCTTTTTTGCCGTTTTATTGTGTTTTAAGGCCGTTTTAGGGCAAATAGCACCCTTGTGAAAGCCCTTTTTTGCCCCTTCTTGTGCCATGTACCGGATAATTCCGAAACGATTAGCCGCAACATATTGTTGTCATTACGCTTTATGTCGTTTACATTCGCCTGGGGGTCGCCAGGAACCGCTTACTTCCAACTCGCAACCGCCAGAATACCGCTGCCAGAGGGTTTTGTGCCGCCATGGGCGCGCTTGGTTTCGTGAAGTTGCAGAGAAATGCGGCCATAATGGCACAGAGGTTCCACACCCGGAAACTTAATCTGACCAGTGGGAGCAGGGAGCAGTTTTTTCACGTCAGGATTTTCTTTCCTTGTCAGAGGTTTTTTCTCATTATACCGAGTAGCTCTCAAAAAAGTGATATCGACGTCTCGCATATCATATATAAGATAAGGTGGCGAAGCAGAGCTCGCGGGAAACTTGCGTTCCCAAGCTGGAGCTTGGGAACGAGAGAAAAAGGGCAAATTAGCGCAGGGACGGACACATGCAGCTTAAACCGGACGCCAGCAGAGCAGGGCCATTCCCAAGGCCATAGCCGCGCCATAGGGAATGGAGCCGCTTTTGAGGGACAGCGGCCGCGGGGGTTTAGCGTCAAAAGTGCGGCAGAGCAGCCAGTTGAGCAAAAAATGCCAGCCTTCCCGGAGCCCGGCCAGGAGGCGTCGCTGCCACAGCCAGACCACCAGGATGATCAAACCGCCGCTGATTCCCATATAGATAAAGAGAAGAAAAGCGCGTTGCAGTCCCAGCCAAGCCCCCAGGGCCGCACTAGCCTTGACATCACCGGCTCCCATGCCCCCCATGAGATAAGGCCCCAGGAGCAGAATAAAACCCAAGCCCAATCCAGCTAACCCATCCAGGAAACCCGGAAGACCATGGAAGCCCAGTTGAAAGCCCAAACCCGCCAGAGCGCCGCCAAAAGTCAGATAATTGGGGATTCGTCTGGATTTGAGGTCCCAGACAGCCATTCCCAGGCTCAGCAGCAGCGGGAAGACCAGGTCAAAATGGGCCTGAAGCCAGGAGCCAAAACTATACAGCCAATGGGACAACCTTGCCTCCAAAGCTCTTATTTTCCGTCTTGCTTTATTTTTCGGAATTTTATCAGAATAAGGTTAATTTATTCATTCAGAATGAGAGCCCGGTTGATAAATTTTTGCTGGCTCTGTTACGAAAAGTTCAAGGTTCAAAGTTCAAGGTTGAATGGCGGGCGGGACGCCCGCCCTACCGGGTTTTTCATGATTTTGAGAGAGTTGCAGGCTCATGAGCGACTGTTCCAGGAAGTACATTGGCTTAAGCTACGCATAGAACAAAAGGACCAACAATATGGCAAAGATTATTCTCATTCAGCCCCAGCCAGCGCTCCGACTGGACAGCCGGAAGAACCTGCTCCGCGCCCTTTCGCTGCTCGAGGGCTGCCAGGGAGAAGCAGCCGATTTGATCTGCTTTCCCGAGTACTTTCCTTTTTTCGGGGAGGAAGAACTGGCCAGCGCCGCGGCTCGGCTTCAGGCGTATATCATCGCCGGCTTGGTGGAAGAAGCGGGAGGGCACCGTTACAATACCGCCACTCTGTTCGATCGCGGCGGTCGTATGCTGGGACGCCAACGCAAGCATAACCTTGGGAACCTGGAGCGCCGGGGTTTTCAGGTCAGTCCGGGGGAGAACTGGCCAACCTGGGACACGGACTTCGGCCGCCTGGGCATACCGGTGTGTATCGATTATTGGGGCCAGCCCGAAGCGGCCCGGCATCTGGCGGCCCAGGAGGTCGATCTCGTCGTTAATCCTGCCCTCTTTCCCATCCTTCGAATCCACTGGCATACGGGGGCTTTGACTCGGGCCTTTGACTATTATGTGCCAGTGGTGGGAGTGAATACCGCGGCCGCGGTGGTGGAAATTGCCGGGCGCCACTACCCCCTGCAGGGAGGGAGTTCGTTTGCCATCCAGCCCCCGGCGCCGACGGATAGGGCCGAACTGTCCCGGCAGGTGCGGGGTTGGGATGGCCTGGAGGAATAGCTCGTGCTCAGGGGTGGAGAAACCGCGGTGCTCAACGTAAATCTGGATCTGGATGGCCCTCGCCGCTGGCGCCCGGGCATCCGGCAACGCTTTGGAATTCGCCGGAGCTAGTGATGTGTTTCACAATTAAAGTGACCCTGGAGATGCGGATTTTTTACCTTCCTTTCCTAAAGGGGGGCAGAGGGAAATTTTATAACCTCCTGAAATTCCCCTAAATCCCCCTTTTTTAAAGGGGGACTTAAGCTGCCGAGTATGGCGATCCGGACCTAATTTAATGTCCAGATTATTATGATTCGGACCACTAAGAGACGCATGATCAGGACTTGTGTCGAGATAAAAATACCTTAATGAACTTCTTTAGAGAAACCGATAATACTTTGGGGCAACCAGGCAAGCAGGTTTTCGAACCTGGAGACAGAAATTTTTAACCTGAAAGATCGTAAAAATCGGTTTACGACAGTACTTTTCTTGACATTGAAGAAAAAATCCTTAATTATCTAATGCAGGTCAAACGGGGCGGGTTTGGCTAAATGCTCTAAATCTTAAGGAGAGATATGATGCGAAAATATGTCATTTTTACCGTGGTAGCGGCCCTCTGTCTATTCATGGCATTGCCGGTCCTGGCCCAGCCTAAGGGCGGAGCGTTGATGTCAGAGGATGCTTTTACCCCCATAGCCGCGGGCTATGATTTCATCCGGGCAGGCAAATATGAAGCCGCCAAAAATGAATTTGCCAAGGCGGTGAAAGCGGATAAGTTTAATCCCTTTGCCCTGAACAACATGGCGGTTTTGGAGGAGCGGGAAGGCAAACTGAACGACGCTCTGGCTAACCTGAAGGATGCCACCACTCATGCTAATGAGTACTTAGACAAAGTGACCCAAACCTGCTTTGCCGGCGGCGGCTGCCTGGCGGTGAAACCCCTGCGCGAGAAAGGCGAAAAGAGTTCCATTGCTCCTGTAATCCAGGAGAATATTGCAAAACTCGAGGCCAAGATCAAAGCAACCGGTACTGCCCCGCCTCCAGTTAGCCCCCCGCCGATGGTGCCACCGCAGAAGACCAAGTAACAACCTTAGGGGCCTTCGGGCCCCTACCGCCCCGTTTTTCTTTTTGATGACCTCATCCATCGGATGATGAGCAGCGAAATTGATCGAGATTTACCCCTGCCAAACTCATATCGGGGGCCAGGGGTCGCAAGACCCTCCCTGGCCCTTTTTTTATTTCCCGCCCCCGGTTAACTTCTCGGCACCTACTCATAATTCTGGTGCAAGGGCGCACGCTTTCCAACACCCCAAAAATCTCTTGAGTGGTGCTAATCCCTGCCGATCCTATTTTATGAAAAGAGAGACCCTGTCTGACTAAGGGTGGGACAACAGATCCTTAAGGTCTCGAAGGCTTTCTCGGGCTTCACGGAGGGAGTGCACCAGGCGCACGTGCCCGGGAACCCCCTTAGGCAGGAAGATTCGATGATTAACCAGTGAAGGATTTGGACTGGATTGCAATTGGGCGGTGAGATCGGCCAGTTCCCGGACCAGGAAGAGGAAGGCGGCTCCCAGCGGTTCGCCGCCGCCTTCGCCCACTTCATCCCACGTGAGGGGCAGGTGTATAGGGGTAGATGGCGTTAAAGACGCGGTTGCACGTCCCCCACCCTCCACCCGGTTGGCCAGGGCCTGGGTTAGAGGCAACTTTGCAAGCTTGGTCTTTTTGCCGGCAAACTGTTTCTTTTTCGCCATATTTCCAGAAACTCAAGACAGAGTTGAAAATAATCCATGGAGCCCGAACTCTTAGATTCGTAGTCGAAAATCGCTTTCTGAGCTATCTGGGCTTGGTTCAAGGCTTCGTTCTTCATAATGATCGCGGTGAAGGTTTTTTCGCGGTAAGGTTTTAACTGTTCCAGAATGTATTCATTGGTGACGCTGTTCCGCTTGTCATACATAGTGAGCAAAATGCGAAACAGATCTTCTTGAAAAAGATCATCTGTAGTCAGGTTCTTTACGGTTTCCACCGTGGTGAGTAAGTCTGCCAGACCATCCAGCGAGTAGCGGGAGATTTGACAAGGAATAACAATAAAATCACAGGCATAGAGGGAATTGGTAGTCAGGACCCCCAGCGACGGCGGGCAGTCGATCAGAACAAAATCATAATCCACACCCTTGAGGGCGTTGGCCAGAATGGCTTCACGAAAAACCCGGGAATAAACCTGCTCCGCGGCCCGGGCCAGATGGATGTGAGCCGGAGCAACGTCCAAACCCAGGATATACGTGGGTATCACCACCTCGGTGATGGCCATTTTGGGGACGATGAGAATATCCGCCATGGACCTGGCGATGGCGTCCGGTTCTATTCCGATGCCGATGCTGGTGTGGCCCTGGGGGTCCAGGTCAACGATCAGGGTGCGGTACCCCTGATAGGCCAGCGCAGCCCCCAGATTCAGGGTGGTCGTGGTTTTCCCGGTACCGCCTTTCTGGTTTATAACCGCTACGATGTGGGACATGAGGTGAGCTTGGGCCGGCTGCTGCCGGCGCTTTTTGGGCTTAGGATAAAGGATAGCCGAAATTCCGTCAAGGAATATCTGGCCGGGTGGTGCCGGAATGTTTACAGAGGACTGACTGACTCTCTGGCACAAAGTCTGCAAAGCTATTAAAGAGGTTTATAAATTAGTTTAATTATCTTACAAGGCTGGTTAATGACCTTCCTTTTGGAAAGACGACGATTCAACCGGATTTTCGTATCCCTGCCGGTAGAATTTTATGCCCGCCTCTCTGATGCCGAGGCTCCCTGTCAGGGTCAGGGATGCCTCCGAGACATCAGCCTGAGCGGCATTTACTTCCATATAGTTTCGGACATGTCCTTTCAGCAGGGCCAGATCCTCTCCCTCAGCATATTCGCCCCGCTACAATACCTGGAGGGCAGCGACATCTCCCATCTTCAGGCCACCGGAGAGGTAATTCGTTTCGACCCCCCGGAACCCGACCGGCCTCAGGGCGGGGTAGCCTTAAACTTTCTGGAAGGCCCCACCTTCCTCTCCAAGGAAGACCAGGAAATGTTTCAAGGTTTGAACAGATCTAATCATATTCCTCCCCAAAATTAGCATTCCTCTAAAATTAATATAGTTTATATATATTAAGGATTGTCTAATTTCCCATTTATTCTCGGTTAAATCTTTTGACTCATGTCTCCACGGCATAAGGCAGCCATCGCCCTCAGCGGCGGGGTGGACAGCGCTGTGGCCGCCATGCTTCTGCGCGGTCAGGGCTGGGACCTTAAGTGCGTTCACCTGCGCCTGACTTCCTGGGGTGCATCGGCAGACTGGGTGCAAGCCCTGGCCCAACGCCTGGAAATTCCCCTGCAATTGATTGACCTGCAACGGGAATTCTCCGAGGAGGTCCTGGATTATTTTGTGTCGGAATATGGCCGGGGTCGCACTCCCAACCCCTGCGTCCGGTGTAATGCGGCCATTAAGTTCGGACGGTTATGGGAGTACCTTAAGGAGGATGGCTTCACACACCTGGCCACAGGCCATTACGCCCGGCTGCAACCGATTGAAGCGGCCGCGCCTGCCCTGCTTCGGGGGGTTGACCCGCGCAAGGACCAGTCCTATTTTCTCAGCCGTCTGCCCCGTGACCTCTTGCCAAATTTCCTCTTTCCTCTGGGCGATCTTACCAAAGACGAGGTGCGACGGATCTATCACGCGGCGAACTTGCCCATCCAGGAACACCAACGGGAGAGCATGGAACTCTGCTTCATACCGGAGGGCGACTACCAGGACTTCCTCCAAGCGCGACGGGGATTCATAGGTCCTCCCGGTGATTTTATCGATGCCCGGGGCCGAGTCCTGGGTCAGCATCGGGGCCTGGAATGTTATACCGTGGGGCAACGCCGGGGCTTAGGCATCCCGGCCCGGGAACCCTACTATGTGACTGAAATTCAGCCGGCCTGCAACCGGGTGGTGTTGGGGCCTCGGGCCGAGCTTTTCTCCTCGGGCCTCCTGGCCTCCCGGATGAACTGGCTCATTGATCCTCCGGACGCCGAGTTTGAGGCCGTGGCCGTGATCCGTTACCGTCATCCCGGGGTGCGCGCCCGGATTATCCCCAGGCGCTCGGGTGAGGTGCAGGTGGAGTTCGAGACCCCGCAATCGGCTGTGGCTCCGGGCCAGGCCGTGGTCTTCTACGACCGCGACCGGGTTCTGGGCGGCGGTTGGATCGAAACGGATAACTTGAGGGGAGGACCGGGGGACGTTTTTCGTGAAGGTCCCCCGCCCTCCCCTCAAACCCCCTCCTAACCCCCTGTATGGGATTGGTTGAGGGGGAAAGGGCTCTCGCCCTTGGCTCTCTCGCCCACCGTTGTGATATCATAATTTTAATGCCCACTTTTCGCGTCATTACTTTCGGCTGTAAGGTGAACCAGTGCGACAGCGCCGGGATGACCCAGGAGCTTACGGCTCGGGGTTGGAGCGCCGCGCCCTCGGACGCAGTCCCGGACCTGATGGTGGTGAATACCTGCACCGTCACCAAACGTGCCGACCAGCAGGCCCGCCAGACCGTGCGCCGCCTGGCCCGGGAGCACCCCGGCCTGTCCATTTGGGTCACCGGTTGTTATGCTCAACGCGCCCCTCATGAACTGGCGGCCTTGCCAGAGGTTCAGGCCATTTTTGGGAACCAGGAAAAGGCCCGCCTGGCTCATATGTTAAAAAATTTTCAGGATAATCCCCTATATGATCCCTCTTTTCCCTCTCCCTTGCTGGGGGAGAGTTGGGGTGGGGGTGAAAATCCTCCTCCCCCCAGCCCCCTCCCACCAGGGGAGGGGGAGGAAGGAATTTCCGCAAAGAAGTCCGGAGTGTGGCAACAGGTGCGAGATTTTTCCGAGGCTACGCCCTTTTCTCCATGGCAAATTCAACCTATTCCCGGCCAGACCCGGGCCCGGCTCAAGATTCAGGAGGGCTGCAGTCACCGGTGCAGCTATTGCATTGTCCCGAAGGTTCGGGGTCCGCGCCGCAGCCTGGAGCCGGAGGCGGTGCTGGCGGCGATGCAAGAACTGGCCGGCCTGGGTTACCGGGAGGTGGTCCTCACCGGGGTTGACCTGGGCCAGTATGGACTGGATCACTCGCCGCCCTCCAGCTTGGCTGCCTTGGTGCAACGCATTACGAAAATAACAAAAATGCCCTTCCGGGTGCGCCTAAGCTCGCTAGAACCCCAGATGGTGACGCCGGAACTCCTGGATACGCTTGCCGCCTGGCCTAACTTCTGCCCCCATTTCCATCTGCCCCTGCAGAGCGGGGCCGCGCCCGTGTTGACGGCCATGGGGCGGCCTTACGGGCCGGAAGAGTTCCGTGACCTGGTTCATGAGATCACCCGACGGTTTCCCGGCGTGGGCTTGGGGCTGGACGTCCTGGTGGGGTTTCCGGGCGAGACCGACTCGGACTTTGAAGCCACGCGGGTTCTGGTTGACGAATTACCGGTGACCTACCTCCACGTCTTCCCATATTCGCCCCGCCCCGGCACCCTGGCGGCAGCCTTGCGGCCCCTGCCGGGGGGAGTAATTCAGGAGCGGGCCCGGGTCATGCGGGAGTTGGGACGACAGAAGAAGCAACAGTTCATGGAGGCTCAATTGGGGCAGGTGCGGGAAGTGCTGGTGGAAGGGCCGACGCCCCAGCCGGGGTATCTCCAGGGCCTCAGCGACCACTATTTGCGGGTAGTCTTTCCCGGCCCGGCAGACTGGCGGAATCGACTCATCAAGGTGCGGCTTCTGGCGCGGCAAGGGGAAGTTCTAAGGGGGGAAGTAGTAGGTTAGTTTGTCTAAGCGCAGATTGGGTAAGGATGGGGTCCCAAGGACAACTTGGGAACGAGGAGAATAAAGCTAAAGGCGGGATGCGCTGCGCTTTCCCGGCCTACGGGCTACGGGCTACGGGCTAACCTGCTCCCGCACGAAGAGAACGAGCGGGTAACACTTAGCCGGTGCCATCAGGATTATTTTCAGGGTGAACATCAGATTCCAGGGGCTGGGTCAGGTAATTTGCCGCATAGAAAAAGCCAAAAGAAATGATGATGCTAGTGCAGGCTAGAATTACCGCGAGAGATTTTCCCTGCCAGAGCCCGAAAAACCAACGCCTGAAGTCATCCATCATGACATTTAACTTGCCGCCATAAAGTTCCAGGTTATGCCGATACATTTTTGAATCATCGGGCATAATCGGGTAAATAGCGCCATCCGCAGCTTCGTAACCTAAAGCCCCGTAGTGGGTATCAGCCGCGCTGTGATAAATCAAGGCAGCGCCACCCAAGCCGACCAGCAAGATGATGGCACCGAGGAGATTAAGGCAGGTCCGTCGTGGGAGAATATTCCAGTTCATATCAGACTTGGGTTGGCAGCATAGTCATAAAAGGCCGATTGCCCAAGGGTTTAAAAAACGCAATGCCACCGGTGATGGATAACGGCTCCGGCCATTTCATCCAGATCGGCTTGGGCCAGGCCAGTCTTTTTAGACCAGCCGGGGTAGAAACGTTCCATGACCTCAACGGTGAAATAAGCTCTGACCTGATCGGGTCCGGCAAAATATTCACCGCGGTCAAAGCCGGTGATATCGGAAATATGGGTCAAAGTTCGGGCGACACAGCACAAGGGCATATCCCCGGCGAAATTTTTACTAGAAGCAGTAAGCAAATTTTTCGCCGCCTTAAGAGGGTATTGGTGCGAAGTTTATCAGATGGGATTACGTGCAGCAATCAAGTGGAAAGGCATAAGTTACCTTATCCCCCCTCACCCTAACCCCCCCCGTCGGGGGGAGGGGGGATAAAGGGCAAGAACTTTCGGTGAGCGTTCTCGTGTGCCCAAGGGCAGCTTGGGCAATAATGGCGTTCCCAAGTTCAACTTGGGAACGAGGGGTAAGAAACGGGATGCGCTTCACTTTCTCGCCTTACGGGCTCCGTCCTTTCCGTTGCTCATCATTACAGATCAATGCTGGCCTGGAGGTTCTAACCTCCAGAGCAATGAGGTGCTCGGACTCTAAGGGTGCGGCATGCACCAAATTTATGAAAATTTATTTTTTGCCGACTAGGTTTATATCTTGGTCTGCGAGAGGATTCGGCTTAAAGGAAAACAACTTTGAGGGATTTTTACCGGGCCAAGAGGTCCCAAAAACAATTTTGACCGCGGTGGCCAAGGTTGCCGCATCATCTCGGTTTAATACGAGGCAAATTTATAAGTAGGATTGTCTCTTGCCATAGATAAAGCTTATTCATGAACCAGACTCGGGATGACGATAACCAGGAATAGGCCTTGCAGACTAAAACCCTCAATCTGTTATGCGAGACGTCTCGCCAAATTTTAGAGGAGTACATCGCCGAACACGCTAATGGTGCCGTGGTTCTCCTGGACCGGGAATATCGCCTCCTGGATTGCAACCAGGGTTTTTTGCGGATTCTCAGCCTGTCGGAGAAACCCCGGAAGCTCCTACTCAAGGAATTCTTGCCGCCGGAAAGTGATAAGGTACTCCGGCAGTTCCCGGCCTCCGGGGGGCGCCGGGAGATGCGCTTGAACTTGCGCGGCGGGTCGGCCTTCGTTCATACGATTTCCTGCCAGGTCTACGGCACTGAGTGGGGGTATATTGTCTTCGGAGACAAACCGCTGGCCACCTCCAGTGAAGTTGTGGACAAGATATCCATTTTGAATAGCGAGATGGCAAACCTGAGCCGGGAACTGCAACAGAAAAACCGGGCACTGGAGCAGGCCAATGCCACCATTGCCCAATTGATGCGCACTGACCCTCTGACCGGCTTGGCCAACCGCCGCTTTTTCATGGAAATATTGATCAAAGAGATCTCCCTGGCTCGCCGGCATGGGCTACCCTTGTCCCTGGTCATGGCTGATCTGGATTATTTCAAGAAAATCAACGACGCTTGCGGGCATGACGGGGGCGACGATGTCTTGAAAGCCTTTGCGGCTTTGCTCCAGGAACACACCCGGAAAGAAGACCTGGCGGCCCGGTTCGGCGGCGAGGAGTTTATGCTCATCCTCCCACATACCAGCGACTTGTTGGCCGAGGTCATGGCGGAACGGATTCGCCGGAGGCTGGAAACCCTGAGCATCCCTAAAATCGATCGTCAAGTCACCAGTAGTTTTGGGGTCGCCCAGATAGCACCGGCAGATGACCCGGACACCCTGATCAAGCGGGCTGATGAGGCCCTCTACCAAGCCAAAGCCTGGGGCCGCAACCGGGTGATGGTCAACGCGGGCAACGCCTGACCGATCAAGAACACATTCCCATGGCCAGGAAAACCGAATCCTATTTAAAGAAATATACCTGCGTCTGCACAGGCGAGACGCCTGTGCCACATTTGCTGCGAATTGGCATGAAAACTCTTTCCCAACAAAAAAGGGCAGGCCCCGCGGCCTGCCCATCCCCCCCCCCCCATAACCACACATTCACAATCTTAAGCGGTCAGCCCCTCCCACAGGGTGGGCTGAAACCAGGTTTGACGTTTGGCTTGAACCTTGGGCGTTGGCACCCAAATCCGCCAGGAGGCCTCCTGCTCCATCAGGTGTTGCAGAAAGCGCAGATGGAAGTCGTGGCTGCCCCGGCTTACTTCCAGGCGGCCGAACAGGGGCATCCCCAACAGGGCCAAGTCTCCCATGGCGTCCAAAATCTTGTGGCGCACGCACTCTTCGGGGAAGCGGAAGCCGCCAGGGTTTAAGACCCCGGAGTCATCCAGGACCACGGCGTTGTCCAGCGACCCCCCCAGGGCCAGGCCGTGGGTTTGGAGATACTGTACTTCCTTCAAGAAGCCGAAGGTGCGGGCCGGAGCGATCTCGCGCTCAAACGCCTCGGAAAAGAGCGGCACCGTAAACCGCTGCCGCTGGATCAGCGGGTGGCTGAAATTGATGCTGTAGGTGATCCGGGGTTCGCCGGGGATGACCCGCATCCATTGGTTGCCCTCCCGCAGCTCGACCGGGCGGTGTATCCGGAGGTAGGCCCGGGGCCAGGGCAGCGTCCGCAGGCCGGTTTCGGCCAAAAGGTGGGCGAAGGGGGCGGCGCTCCCGTCCATGATGGGAACCTCCGGCCCCTCCACCGCAATGCGGGCATTGTCCACACCGGCGCCCCGCAGGGCGGCCAGCAGGTGTTCCACCGTAGAGAGCGTGGCCCTCCCCTCCCCCAGCGTGGTGGCCCGGGTAGTATCCACCACTTTGCTGTAGAGGGCCAGTATCTCCGGCCGGCCAGGCAGGTCCGCCCGCTCAAACCGCAAGCCGTAATTAGCAGCAGCCGGATGGATGGTCACCCGGACCGGCCGACCCAGATGGAGGCCGATGCCGGAAAACCTCAAAGGCTGCGTGAGTGTCTGTTGCCAGATAATGCTTCTTTCCATGCGCAGGTAGGTTGCAAGCCCTATACCAGGACCCGCATCCTGTATCTCCTTATATAACATATTGATATAGTGGATTATTTAGTTTGAAGGGCCAGACCGTTGTTGCGGCTTGGCCCTGAGTGTGGCGAAAAAGACACAGTTTTTCGGCTAAAGTGGTAAAAGCCCCACAGCCGCGTCTTTTACTTATTCACCCCTCACCCTCACCCTCTCCCACAAGGGGAGAGGGGAATTTTTTTATAAGGGAAAGGACTTTTGCCAAGCGCTATAATTCGAATATTTCGGAATCATAAGGGGTTAATCACTCCCACCCTAACCCTCCCCCATCAAGGGGGAGGGAATTAGCGGAATTCCAAGAGATAGCTGATGGTGAAACAGACGAGCAGGCTATTCGGTCTCCACTGGCGGATATTGTAACCCAGCCCACCAGCGCGGGTCAATATCCGGGAAGATGTCATCCCGTTCCCGGCACAGGTGGAGAAAGTTCCAGTCTTCGTGAGGCAGATAGCGCTCGGCGGCGTAGCGCCGGGTCATGGCCGCCAGGCGGCGGAAATCGTCATTGTGGACGGTCAACCGGAGTTCGGCGTAATCCCGGGCGCTGAAGGTGCTGATCAAAAACTGCCAGTCCGAGGACTCCAAGAGAAACAGGGAGCGGCCGCACTGCTTCAGCAGGTCTTGGAGGCGGGGGTCGGGGTCGTCGGCATTGAGCCGGGCCAGCTCTTCCATATCGGCTTCCGCGGCGTAGACGTGCCGCCAGGTCCAGTCATTCATCTCATTGAGCCAGATCCAGTGATAGCCGCCTTCCCCCCAGGAACCTTCCGGCAGGGCAATGACCGCCCGGGGAGTCACCGCCTCCAGGATTTCGCCGCCGGGGCTTAGGCTCACCTGGGTGTGGTCGTGGAACCTTTTGAGCACCTGGTAGAGCCATTCGGGGCCTTCGAACCACCAGTGGCCGATGAGTTCGGTATCATAGGGGGCCACCACCATGCCGGGCCGGCCTTCCTTTTCTTTGACTTCGGACAGAATCTCCACCACCATGGAGACAAAATGGTCGGCCTGGTCGCGCAGCCGGCCGGCGATCCATTCGGGGTGATAGGGTTCCTTATCGGCCAGATCGGCCTTGGCGCTGGTCACCCGCCAGTAGCGCAGGCCGCCGGGAAAGCGCTTCTTGTGGAAATCAAGATAGTTGCCGTCTCCGGGGTAGCCCCATTCGCCGCTCCAGACTTGGAGGCCGGTCTTGGGGTCGCGGGTGAACGCGGCAATCGGGCGCTTGGTCTCCGGCGCGGAACTTACCAGATAAGCCTGATACGGGGATTTATCCTCCTCTTCGGGGCGTTCCTGGTATTGGGCGGCAAAGCGTTCCCACAGGCGCTCCAAGGCTTCGAAGCGGTCCTTGTAGACCCCGATGGCCTTGCCCCCCTTGAGGAGATGGGAATCAATAAAGAAATATTTGAGGCCGTTTTCCGAGAGAAACTCTTCCACGCCTTTGCGCAGCACCGGTTCACCGGTAAAGTCCTTCAGGGGCGGGACCCAGGGATAGCGCGGCCGGTAGGCGCATTCCGGGAGCCAGAACCCCTTGGGGTCCCGGCCAAAGTGGCGGCGGTACGTGGCGGCGCCCTGCTTCACCTGGGCCTGGACCGCGGTGTCCCGGCCCAACAGGGGTAGGTAGCCGTGGGTAGCCGCGGAAGTGATGATTTCCAGCACCCCGTCATCCATCAAGCGCTTAAACGCGCCCAGCAGGTCTTCGCCAAAGTCCTCGCTGAAGGCCCGGCGCAAGTCCCCGTAGTGGCTTTCCCACATTAAGGCCACGGAGGCGAAGTGGTCATCCCCCAGCCTTTTAAAAGTGGTCAGATCATCTTTGGCCGCCTTGATCTTTTGGTCCAGGTAATCCTTGAACTCCTGGCGAAAGACGTTGGCCGCCAGCATCTCCGCCAGGATGGGGGTGATGCCCAGGGTGACCCCGGAGTGGAGGCCTTCGGCGCCCAGGCGGTTAAAGACCTGGAGCAGGGGAATATAGGATTCGGCCGCGGCCTCGTTGAGCCAATCCATGCCGTGGGGCCAGCGGCCATGGCCGATGACATAGGGAAGATGGGAATGTAACACAAACGTAAAATATCCTAATGGTTCATCCATGTTGTCCTCCAAAATTGTAAAACTATCGGAACCCGGTGGAATGAAGAGATTGCAGGATTTACTCCTTAACTATAAGGAGAATATTTTGCCGGTCAAGAGACGGCAAAATGGTCAAATTCAGATTGTCGTTATGTTCGCGGCCTCGTTTATTAAGGCGCCCAAGCAGAGCTTGGGCGGAAAGTTGCGTTCCCAAGCTGGAGCTTGGGAACGAGGTTAAAGGGGGATGCTCGGCACAGGTTGAAAACCTGTGCCACCAGAGGCCCGCCCCACCGGCCAGTGCTCAGGAAATTACGTCCGCCTTGATCAGGTTGGTGCTGCCTTTGGTGCCGATGGGGGTGCCGGTGGTGATGATGACCCGGTCGCCGTGGTTGAGCAGCCCGGCCTTGAGGGCAACTTCTTCCACCACCTTAAGCATGTGGTCAATGTCCTGGATGGGAGGGGTCAGGAGCGGAAAAACTCCCCAAGAGAGGCACAGCCGGCGCCAGGTATCTTCCCGGGGCGTCACCGCCACGATGGGGGTACGAGGCCGAAACCGGCAGATGAGCCGGGCGGTGCCGCCGTATTCGGTGTTGGTGAGAATGGCTTGGGCGTCTAAGTCCATGGCCATTTCGCAGGCGGCATAGCTAACGGCCTCGGCGATCTCCTGGCGCCCCGAGGGGGCCCGGGTCCGGAGCCAATCGGTGTGGGGGAAATGCGCCTCGGTAACCCGGCTCACTTTATCCAAGAACTTGACCGCCTCCACGGGGAATTGCCCCGCGGCGGTTTCTTCGGAAAGCATAACCGCGTCGGTGCCGTCCAAGATGGCGTTGGCCACGTCCGTGGCTTCGGCCCGGCTGGGCCGGGAATGGTTCACCATGGAAAGGAGCATCTGGGTAGCGGTGATGACCGGCTTGCCCGCCATGTTGGCCGCGGCGATAATCTCCTTCTGAACGATGGGCACCCGTTCCGGTGGAATCTCTACCCCCAGATCGCCCCGAGCCACCATGATGGCGTCCGCCTCCGAGAGGATTTCGTCCAGGCGGCTTAAGGCTTCGTGTTTTTCAATTTTGGCGATGATGGGGATGTCCGCGCCCAGGCTGCGCATGAATTCCCGGGCCTCCAGGACATCGGCGCGCGAGCGCACATATGACAGGGCGATAAAGTCCACGCCCTGGGAAATGCCGAACCGCAGGTCCTCCCGGTCTTTTTCCGTAAACGCGGCCAGCGACAAGGAATGCGTGGGGAAAATTATCCCGACATGGGAACGTATTGTTCCACCCACCACCACCCGGCACTTGAGGGCCTGGCCGGTCTTGGCTTCCACCTGGAGTTCGATGTTGCCGTCGGCCAGCAAAATGGGCACCCCTAAGGGGGTTTCGGAGATAATCTGGGGATAATCCACCATAACTCCGGGCTCACCTTTCTTAAGGGGGACGGCACTGAGGTAAAATTCCTCACCTTCGAGTAGTTTCGCCTCGCCCCCGGGAACTGCGCCGATACGCATTTTCGGACCGGATAGATCTTGCAGGACGGCCAGCGGGGCCTTATTTAATGCGGCTAAATCCCGGAGGCGCTTGATCCGGGCGCCGTGTTCTTCATGGGTGCCGTGGGAAAAGTTCAGGCGGGCTACATTCATGCCGGCTTTAAGGAGCTCGGGCAGGATGTCGCCGTCACTGGCCGGCCCCAGGGTGCAGACGATCTTGGTGCGGCGTTGGTCACGTAACACAGGTCAGTCTCCTCTTGGCTCTATGGGGCACGTTAATTATACTCCTGACCCTCTCCCGCAAGGGGAGAGGGGAATAAAAGGAAAAAACTTTTGGCGATCGCTCTAGTTTTCATCCGGAAACGCCTTTAAAATTTCCCCTTTTAGCAAAAGGAGGCTATGGTTATCCATAAATGCCCGAAAATCGGTCTAAATCACCCTTTTTCAAAGGGGAACTTTTAAGGCATTTGCATTTTTAAACGTTTCCGATGAGAACTAACCAGGGAATAGGTTCCATACTATATGGAAAAAAAACCACAAATTAGCTTCACATCGTTGGCAGAAATTATGCCATAAAATAAACGCCTTTGGGACACTTGACAAATTATTGTTTAAAATTAACTTATTACAAACAAGTATCGAACATGGGGATGTTAGGCATACTTGTTGCATTATGTTACACTGACTAAGGGGGAGATTGATTATGCCTATTTACGAGTATCAATGTGTCGATTGTAGCGGCCAGGACCAAAGGGTGGCCGGGCTGGATGATCACACCGCCCTCTGCACCCAATGTGGCGGCCTGATGCTGCGGCTGGACGAGGATGTCTTCAAGCCGTACTTCGAGGAAGTTTCGCCTCAGGCCTGGCCGGAGACCGAAACCAAAACCAAAGCTTCACTGTAGTTTTGGATCTTACCGGCCTGAGAGAGCCCCTCTTTAAGAGGGGCTTTTTTCATTTTTTCTTTTGTGAAAAAATTCATTTACTTTAACAACTGGAGGGGCGGAATATCCCCGCCATAGCCGCAGCTGCCATGTGCTGGGCGGGGAGACCCCGCCCCTACGAGCAAATTGAAATCGCCAACGCTTGCTTTATATTCATTATATTCATTGCCAAGGGAGCCGCTGGCAAAATTGCCGGACATTAGGTAGCCGCGGTTTTAACTTTCATGAGCACAGGCTGGAAAGCCTGTGCTACCGGCGAACTTATAAATACCCCTACAGGTTTCGGCTGCAAAGAGACTTTTGCAAGAGGCTCTTTGGCAAGCGCTCTGACTTACCGGGACCAAAGGGCCATTTACTTCTTTCGTCCGCTCGTGGGGCAACAAGGATATTATCAAAATAATAACCGTTTCCCACCCTGCACAAAGATTTTTCTCCCAATGATAAATCTGCCATTCCTTATGCCGCAATCCAAGGTAAGTCTTCTCCGTACCGATAACCTGTTAGGCCCCACCAGCTCTTGTCCCTGATTTCCGTCCTGAGGAGAAGCCCGGAGAGCCTTTTCTCAGGTTTTGGCCTAACGATCGGCGCTTGGCGTGATCTATATGATTTAAAGAATGCCACCTATCATTAGCGGTTCACGGGCTTTTGTGATAAGGTTTTGACCAAAATGGAAGTCATTGCCGACCTGCATATCCATTCCCACTTCTCCATCGCCACGGGCCGGGAGGCGGACCTTCCGCACCTGGATCTCTGGGGCCGTTACAAGGGGCTGCAGGTGGTGGGCACCGGTGACTGCACCCATCCCCAGTGGTTAGCGGAACTGGCCGGGAAGCTTGACCCTGTTGAGGCCGGCGTGTACAGCCTCAAACCGGAACTGGCCTTGCCGCTGAACCTCGCGGGACCGCGCTGGGAAATGGCGCCGCCGGTTAACTTCGTGATTACCGGCGAAGTAAGCACCATCTATAAGAAGGACGGCAAGGTCCGCAAGGTCCACCTGCTCCTGGTGCTCCCCGATCTTGAGGCCGCGCAGAAACTCTCCCAACGCCTGGGCCGCCTGGGCAACGTGGCTTCGGACGGCCGCCCCATCCTGGGGCTTGACGCCCGGTTCGTGCTGGAACTGGTATTGGAGATTGATCCCCGGGCGCTGGTGATCCCGGCCCACATCTGGACGCCCTGGTTTTCGGTCTTGGGCAGCAAGAGCGGCTTCGATTCTTTAGAAGAGTGTTTCGGGGAGAGCACCGCACACATCTATGCGGTGGAGACCGGGCTGTCGTCCGATCCTGCTATGAACTGGCGGGTCTCCGGACTGGACCGCTTTGCGCTGGTGTCAAACTCAGACGCCCATTCCCCCCAAAAATTGGCCCGGGAGGCCAATATTTTTAAGGTTTCGCCCACGTATCCCGAACTGTCCCAGGCCTTACGCACCCGGGAGGGCTTGGCGGGAACCATTGAATTTTTTCCCCAGGAAGGCAAGTACCACCTGGACGGCCACCGGCAATGCGGCCTGAGGCTAGACCCTGACGAGTCCAAGCGCCTGGGCGGCCTCTGTTCTCAATGCGGCAAACCCCTCACCTTGGGGGTAGTGCACCGCGTCCTGGACCTAGCGGACCGGGAAGACGGAGCCCGTCCGGCTGCAGCTCCGCCTTATGAGTCCCTCATTGCGCTTCCGGGAGTCCTGGGCGAAGTTTTGGGAGTGGGCCCGGCCAGCAAGAAAGTGCGCCAGGCTTATTTTCGGCTCCTGGAAAAGTTGGGGCCGGAATTGGAAATCCTGCGCCACGCGCCGCTGGACTCATTGGCCCGGGAGGGAGGGGTCCTGCTGGCCCACGCCATTGACCGGATGCGCCGGGGAGAGGTGCATATCGCCGGGGGCTATGACGGGGCTTACGGGGAGATTCGCCTGTTTACACCGGCAGAACGGAGTGAATTGCAAGGCCAGACGGCCTTTTTCAACCCGGCTCCGGCGCCGCCGGCAGATTCCTCGCAGGGAGCAACTGCGGGCTTGCCGCTCACCCCGGTTGCCCCTGAAGCCCAAGCAAGGCAAGTTTTGGCAGCCGCAGGGCCTTACATAAACCTGCGCCGCACAGGCGAGACGCCTGTGCCACCATTAGAAGCCGATCCTCTGTTGGCGGGTTTAAATGCCGACCAACGGGAGGCAGTGGTGCACCAGGGTGCGCCTCTCATCGTCTGTGCCGGTCCCGGCACCGGCAAGACCCGGACCCTCACCCACCGCCTGGCCTACCTGGTGTCCCGCCGGGGGGTGGACCCGGGGAAAATCCTGGCCCTCACCTTTACCCGGCAGGCCGCGGGCGAGATGAGCGGGCGTATCGACCGCCTGCTGGCCGGAGCGCCCGGCCGGGAACACCTGACTATCAAGACTTTCCACGCTTTAGGCCAGCAGATTTTGAATGACTATAAGGACGAGGCGCGCGGCGTGGCGGATGAAGTTGAGCGCCGGAATCTTATCCGGGAGAGCGCTCAGGCGCATGGCCTGCCTTTTGGCGATCTCGAGAAACAGATCACCCGCTTTAAACAGGCCCTCACTTATCCTCTCGACCTGGCCGCGCCCAAGCCGGGACGCCAATTAAATTTACTGGCCGCTGCCGACAAAGGCGAGCCTGAGACCGATCCCCTGTATTTTGCAGCCTTTGCCGCGTACGAGGCCGCGCTTGAGCGGCAGAGCCTCTGGGATTATGAAGACCTCATCGCCAAGCCTGCACTCCTGTTGGCCCGGGACCCGGCGATAAGAGAGGCCTATCGGACCCGTTTCCGCCACGTGCTGGTGGACGAATACCAGGATTTGAATGAAGCCCAATACCATATGTTCCGCCAGTTGGCCGGGAATGGCGGGGAAATCATGGTCATCGGCGACCCGGATCAGGCCATTTACGGCTTTCGCGGCGCAAAGCCGGAATATTTCAACCGCTTCCGGGAGGATTGGCCCGAGGCCCGCGTGTGCCGCTTCAGCGAAACCTACCGCCTGCCCGCGCCTATTCTTACGGCCGCGTCAACGCTGCTTCAGAGTGACGGTGAGCCGCTGCACACCCGGCAAGCCGGCGACCAGCCTCTCGTGCTGATTTCGGCCGCGACCCCCCGGGGCGAGGCCCTGGCCATCGCCCGCCAGATCGAGGCCCTGGTGGGCGGTTTGTCGCATTACGGTCTGGAAGATGCGCAGGTGCGGCACCAGAGCCCTGGGGAGAAAGCCGGCTTTCGAGACATAGCCGTGCTCTACCGGGTCCATGCCCTGGGGGTGGAGGTGCAACGGATTCTGTCGGAGGCCGGCATCCCGTGTCAGCAGGCTAAAGAAGGGGTGGGGCCTGATTGGGACGATATCGACCTGGCTGCGGAACGGGTGAAGCTCCTTACCCTGCACGCCGCCAAGGGGCTGGAGTTCCCTTATGTCTTTATCGCCGGGTGCGAAACCGGGCTCATCCCTTGGGAGGCGCCAGGGGTTACTTCCGACCCGGCGGAGGAAAAGCGCCTCTTTTATGTGGGCCTCACCCGGGCCTCGCGGCAGGTCTTCTTAAGCCGCGCCCGGGAACGCACCCTGTGGGGGCAGAGGCGGCGGACCGAATTCTCTCCCTGGGTCCAGGCCATGCCCCCTGAGGTGCTCAAGCGTCCAGCCCTTTTAGAGCACCGGGCCGGAAAAAGACGACAGCCCCAGTTGTTTCCTGAGATTGCCTCACCCCGAGGCAAAAAGTCAAGATAAACGGTCATGGCTGGAAGCCGGCCTTTTGCTGGCTGGGCGCAATCCTCTCCTATAAAATTGGGGTAAAGGAGTAATGAGGAAGCGGATGCGGGTAACCGGGATTTGGCGATGGCTAGTGCCCCTCATCCTGGTGCTGACCCTGGTGGGGGTTTCCCGGGGTCTGGGGGCTGAAGCCCCTGCTCCCGAACCCGCCGTCCCCGAGACTGCGGAGCCAGGCGTCGCGCCGGCGCCAAATGTCCCCCCGGCGCCAGTCCCGCCGGATGAGCAGGAGCCAAAAGCAGCTGCGGTTACTGCTCCCGCGCAAGGACCGGGTGAGCTTACGCTCAAATCGTTCAGCTTTGTTGGGAATGAAACGGTCCGTACCAAGGACCTCCTCAAAGAAATAGCCTTAAAAAAGCCATCTTTCTGGCCTCCCTGGGGTAAGCCTGCAACCATTCGGCTCCAAGATCTGGAATATTATGGGGAACTCCTCAGGAATTTTTACCGCCGCCAGGGTTTTTATCACTCCAAAATCACGCCAGAAATCGTCTATGCCTCGAAACGGGAGGTGAACGTCACCCTCAGAATTGACGAAGGACCCTGGGTCAAAGTCACCGACATCAACATAGAGGTTGCCGGGCCGGTGGACCTGTCCGAACTGAGGCAGAAATGGCCTCTCAAGCCTGGGGACCGTTTCGCGGAAAAGCCCTACGACGATCTTAAGAACCTTTATCTCAACTATCTGCCCAACCATGGCTACCCCAAAGTCAAGGTGAGGGGCCGGATCTACCTGAATGAAGAAGACAATACCGCCCGCATTCTCCTGAGCGTCAATCCCGGCCCCTTGTGCTACTTCGGGGGCGTGAATATCCAGGACGAGGAAAAACTGGAAACGCCCGCGGCCGCGATTCGGGAAAAGATCAGCTTCAAGGCCGGCCAGGTCTTTAACCTGGGGGAACTTTTCAATACCCAGCGCAAGCTCTATGCCACCAACCTCTTCAAGAGCGTGGTCCTGACGCCGGAGGAGGTCCCGCCGCAGGAATCTACCATCCCCATTCTCGTTCAACTGGAAGAGCGGAAGAAACGCTCGCTGAAATTCGGCCTGGGATATGGCGATGAAGATAAGGTGCGGGTCCGGCTGGGGATGGTATACCGCAACCTGTGGGGCGGGGGCCGGCTGATAAACCTGGACGCCCGGTATTCCACCCTAGGCTACTTGTATACGCAGTCGTTTTACAATCCGGTGGTGTTCAACTCGAAATTTGATTTTGTGAACGAGACCGGGGTGCGCCGCCGGTTTTTGCCTGGCTTCAACGACCAGGCCTATTTTACCCAGTCCCGTCTGGAACGGGACATTCCCTATGACCTGCGGCTGTATTTTGGACATGGGTTGGAATTCGCCCGTCCCTTCGACATTCCGGTGGAAACCCTGATCCTGCTTCAGGGGACGCAACCGGAGAAAATGTATCGGGCTTCCTTTGCCGTCCTGGGCCTGCGCCAGGAAACCACCGATAGCGCTATCGACCCGCACCGGGGGGGCATCGTGGTGTGGGCCAATCAGTTCGCCCCCACGTTTTTCGGCTCGGGGCTCCAGTTCTCCCAGTCAGTGCTTGACGTAAAGCGTTATCACGCGATCGGCGACTCAAATTTTGTGCTCGCGGGGCGGGTCAGGGGCGGCCTCATCCAGCCCATGCAGTCCACTACCCAGATCCCCATATCGCGGTTGTTCTTCAGCGGCGGGGCTACCAGCGTCCGGGGGTATCAACTGGACTACCTGAGCCCAAGGAACGCCAGCAACAACCCCATCGGCGGTGAAGCTGTGGTAGAATTAAGCCTGGAAGGGCGTTTTCCCCTGCCGATCTACCCAAAAATCGGCGGGGTGATTTTTATGGACGCGGGCAACGTCTATCCCAAGATTCACAACTTCGACCTGGGGCAGCTCAAATATTCGCCAGGGTTCGGTCTGCGCTATCTCTCCCCCATCGGCCCCATCGGGGTGGATATCGCCTTTCCCACTAACCGCATCAATTATCAGGAAGACAGCCCTTACCAGATCCACTTCACGGTGGGCTATGGTTTTTAGGGAGAAGGAGGCCTGATGCGGCATACCAAGATTATTCTGCTGACCCTGGCGGTCCTCGTGTTGCTTACGGGCGCCGGGACCTGGGCGCTCATGTCGGATACCACCGATTGGGGCGGTTCATACCTGCTTTCTCTGATCCAAGCCAAAGTGAACGGGAAAGTGACCACCAAGGAAATCTCCGGCAATCCCATAATCGGCCTAACTTTCAAGGATTTGGAACTTACCGGCCCTGATGGCCAGACCGTCTTAACCGCCGACCGCCTGGAGGTGCGCCTTTCCCTGGCGTCCGTCACCGCTTTCCATCTGGACCTGGGCAAGCTGGCCCTAGTAAAACCCCGAGTGTCCCTGTATCGGGAAAAATCCGGACAGTGGAACGTCAGCCTTCTGCCTAAAGAGTCAGCCAAGCCCACCCAACCCCCGGGACTGGCGGACAAAATAATCACTTATTTCTTGCGGGAAATTGAACTCTCAAACCTTGTGGTCCAGCAGGGCGAAGTGGTGATTACCGAAGGCGGCGCCAGCCGGCACTATACCAATTTGGAGCTTGACTCCAGCCTAACTCTCCTGAATTGGGGCCAGCCGCAGCAACAGGCCCGGGTGAACCTGCGCTCCCTGGGGATTACCACCCCCCAAGGCCGGGCCGAATTGGAGACCCGGCTGGCATATATAGAGGACCGCGCCAAAATCGACTTTTTGAAGGTGAAATTGGCCGGCCAGACTGTCGTCTCTTTAGAGGGGGAAATCTGCGGCCCCCTTACTTCCCTTACCTGTTCTATGACCGGCAAGATTGGGCCTCTGGCCGGGGACAAGATTCACGGCTTCTGGCCTGGGTGGCCTGCTCTTTGGGAGCTATCCGGGGCCGTTAACCTTAGCAGCACTCCTGAAGAGGGCAAAATCGAGGTCCGGGGCAAGCTTGGTCAGGCCGATTACGCCCTCCGGGGTGAGCTGAACGCCAAGGTCAAGCCCGCGGTGTTTGCCCTGGACTTCGATCTCAAGGGCTTGAGCACGGCTCAACTCAAGGAAATCAAGGACCTTAAGGCGCAATCTATCCAGGGATTGAGTCCGGTCAACGCGCATCTGCATGTGGAAGGCAAAGGTCTGCCCTGGAACCCTGAGTCTTTATCGACGCATCTGGTACTGGAACCTTTCCGCTATGGCGAGATCAAAGTGGACAAGGTGGAGCTGGACCTGTCCGGCAATGCCCGGCGCCAGGAACTTAAGTCCGCCGCGGCGGGGAGTTTCGGCACGGTGGACCTCAAGGCCAGCGGCCACCTCCTGCCCCTGGGGGAAACCGGCCAAGGGCTTTCCGGTGATCTTTCCGTGCAGACCGGAAACTTGCAGCCTGCTCAACTGGGGCTGACTAAGTTCGGGGGCACCAATCTCACCAGTTGTTTTACCGGCAAGTTCCGGGCGCCTGCCAACCTCTCTCTGTCCCAGGCCTCTCTGTCCGGGAACCTTGAGGCCAGCGGCCGGATCAATAACCGGCCGGTGCAAGCCCTGTCAGCCAGCTTCACCCTGGAGGGACGGAAATTGAGCCTCTCAAAGGCCAACGTCCAGTCCGCGGGCCTGGCGGCCTCCTTGAGCGGCACTCTGACGGAGACCGAGGTGAATGTTTCCTTCGATGCGTCGGTGTCCGGCTCTGGCGCGCTGCCGCTGCCTTCGGGGCCGACCTTTGCGTCGCTTACGGCTCGGGGTAACGTGCAAGGACCCTGGAAGGTCCCCCGAGTGAACCTGGCGGCTCAGGTGCAAAAACTCTCCATCAAAGGCGTCACCCTGGAGTCGGCGAACCTGAACGGCACCCTGGCGGGGTGGCCGCCTCAATCCGGAAACCTGCAGCTCGCGGGCAACCAACTTCACACCCCGGCCGGGACGTTTACCCGTATTAATCTTAACGCCGGCGGCGCCGGCGGCCAGTGGCAGTTCCAGGCGGTGGGCACCTCCCCCAAGGAGCCCAAGTTCGAGGTGGCGGGGACCGCGGACCTGGCGGCCAGGCCCCTGACTCTTAGCGTGGCCCGGGTCACCTGGAAAAGCCAGGGACTGGCGGTCAAAAACAAGACGCCTTTCCAGGTCCGTCTCCTTCCCGGCTGGGAGATCACCCCGGCCACCTTTCAGATCGACGGCGGCATGGTGACCATCTCGGGCCTGGCCCGGGACCAGGAGCTTTCCGGGCGCCTGGAAGTCCAAAACCTGGATGCCGCGCTCCTGTCTCCCCTGGGTCTGGCCGCCACCGGCAAACTCAACGGCCGGCTGACCCTGGCCGGTAATCCCCGAACCCCCATTATTGACGGCCAGATGGCACTGACCGGCGGCAAGATTAAGAATGTGTCCATCGCGGCCTTGACCACCACCCTGGCTTATCATGATAATCAGGCCCAGGTTTCCGGCTACCTGGAAATGGGAAATTTGCACTCCCGTCTGGTCTGGAGAGGCTCAGTGCCGGTTCGCGTGTCGTTGCTGCCGTTTGAATTTGCCCTGGCCCCAGATGGCCTGGACCTGCGGGTGCAAAGCGAACGTGTCGACCTCTCCCTTTTAACTATCATTTTGAAAGATGTGCAAAGAGCAGAGGGCGCCCTGGATGTGATGGCGGAAGCCCGGGGTAACCCGCGCCAGCCCAAGGTTTCGGGTTATCTGCGCTGGAGCGCTGGAACGCTGCAACTCCGCCAGGCCGGGACCCCGTATCACCTGGTCCCTGGAGAGATTCGCCTCCAGGGCGACAGAATTGTGATTCCGGGCCTGATTCTCGAAAGCGACGGCACCCTGCGCCTGTCCGGAGAAATCGTGCTGGCCGGACCTATTCGGGTCCAGACCCGGGTCCAGGCCGATAACTTCCAACTCCTGAACCGGGGGGGCAACGATCTCTGGACCAACGGCGCCATCGATGTGGGCGGCCCCCTTACTGCGCTGGTGGCCAAGGGGCGCCTGCTGGTTCCCAAAGCCCAATTCCGCCCGACCTTCTTCCGGTCCGGTAAGGAACCGGATGTCATTCTTTTACCCCTGAAACCCGAGCCTCAGGGTACAGCCGCCCCAGACCTCTATCAGGCCATGAGCATCGACGTCGCCATTGAGGCTCCGGGGAATGTCTTTCTCAAAGACCCCATGGGCCAGGTGGAACTGACCGCTCACCTCAAGGCTTTAAAAAAACCGGACCAAAAGCTGGCTCTGGGAGGAGATATTCGAGCTCTGCACGGTACCTTGGATATCGAAGAGAAACCCTTTAAAGTGGAGCGGGCTATCCTTACCATGCCCGGGGTTCCCGGCAAACCTATTCTGGTGGATGCCAAGGCTACCCACGAAATGGATGATATCACCCTGGTCCTGGCGGTAAACGGCACGGTGACCAATCCTCAAATCCATCTGGAAAGCCTGCCGCCGCTCCCGCCCGCGGATGTGCTGTCCTACCTGGTATTCGGCGCTCCGGCCGCCACCTTGAGCAAAGAGCAGTACTTTGCTCTGGGGGCCCAACAATTGGGAGTGTTGGGTGGCATCAGTACCGGCAAGATAAGCGAAATATTGGGATCGACCCTGCCTTTTTTGGGCGGCATCAAGGTCAAGAGCGGCCTGGTGAGCGGCCGGCCCACGGTGGGTGTGGAAAAAGAGGTTACCAAGAATGTCAGTATTTTTGCGGGACGTAATCTCAACGAAGAACGGGGGACCTATGAACAGCAGGTGGGGGTGCAATACAAGTTCAACAAGAACCTGAGCGTCGAGTCCCAGTTCGGCACCCGGAACTCCGGAGCTGACGTCTATTTTAACTACGACTTTTGATACTAATCTTACGTCAACGATAGAGTTTTTGAAAATGCTCAGATGGTTCTTTTCTGAGTCTACGCCAAAGGATGAATAGTTTTTCTTCCAAGCGTATTAACAATCGGCCAGAGGCGGGCACGGAGGCCCGCCCCACCAATATTAATTACTCTATGTTTGACGTCAAATTATTAAGAGTTATGAAGACCTGGGCGACTACCCCTGCCCTCCCGGTTTTCCTACCCCCTTTTAACCTGGGCCGGCAAGCTCTCCGCCAACTCGGCCAGGCGCGGGAAGGCCCCCGGACGCTCGGCCAGCCGCCGCCGCAGGCTCTCCAATGCCGTAGGGATATAGCGGGCGAAATAGGTCTTGCCCTTCGCTTTGGTAAGATAGCCGTAAGCCCCTAGAATTTGCAGATTGCGGCAGAGGGCCAGGTGGAAGTATTGCTCTCGGAAAGCCGCTGTATCCACATCCACGCAGGCCTGGATTTGTTCCAGGTAATAACCTATAAATTCCTCTTGCCAGGGGGGGCTCAGGTTAACATAAGGGTCGATGAGGAGAGCTGCCAGGTCGTAGCCTAACGGCCCCAGCCGCCCGCCTTGAAAATCGATGACCCGGAGGCGCCCGCCGGTAATATGGAGATTCCGGGACTGATAATCCCGGTGCAGGAAGTAATTGGGGCCGGGGGGCAGCGCCCCGGTGAGGAGACGCTCGAAATCCGGCGCCAAATCCTCCATGGTAGTGTGCAATTGCAGGTAATTATTCAGGAAGGCCCGGACGAAATAGCCGCACTCCCGCTCCCATAAGAACGGACGGTGCATTACCGGGGTGTCAAAACACCAGGAGGAATCAAACCCCTCTTTCCCCTTGATCTGCATGGTCACCAGGGTTTCCAGGGCCTGCCGGTACCAGTGGCGAATCTGGCTCTCTAAAGATTGCCGGTTGATGACGGCCTCCAGGCTGATATCACCCAGGTCTTCCAGGAGCATCCAGGACTCGTCCCGGCAATAGGTGTAGATTTCCGGCACCGGGACCCCTTGGGTTCTAAGGTGCCGACCTATCCGGTAATAGGAGTCGTTTTCATTCACCTCCCCGCCCGGCGGGTTCGGGTGGAAGAGCAGGACCGCGGTGGGAGAGCCCAACAGGCGGTAGAAACGGCGGTCGGAGCCGTCCCCCGCCAAGGTTTGGGGTGAGGTCAGGCTGACGCCCCGGGCTTGGGCCGCGGCCGCGAGTCGCGCGGTCCAGAGTTTATCGGGCATAAGAACCTCTAAATGCAAAATTTTATCTTCTCGTCTACGAGCTTGGCTTGGCGTTGATAATGTCCCAAGCATAGCTTGGGTTATATTTGGGTTCCCAAGTACAACTTGGGAACCAGTAAAAACTTTGAACTAATTTTTAGACCAGCACCTGACCCCGGGCGGTTTTTTTTACCTGGACCCGGGAGGCGACGATGCACCCCTCCAACTCCACGCCTGGAGCAATGACGGCTTGGTCCCAGACCACGGTATTTTTTAAGGAGGCGCCCTCCCCTACTTCCACGTTCGCGCCTAAGCAGACTGCGCCGCTGAACTTCACCCCGGCCCCGATTCTGGCCCCGGGGCCGATCAGGGGGTCGGTTAAGCCCGGAAAATAGTGGGCCAGTTTTGGGGATTCCCCGTGGAGCAGCCGCGCGTGGGCCGCCAGATAATTCTCCGGGGCGCCGATATCCTGCCAGAATAGGCCGCTAACTTCAAAGTAAGCCAAGCGCTCACCTTTGGCCATAGCCTCTCGCCAGGCTTGCACCAGATCATATTTCTGTCCGGCGGGAGGAAGATAATCCATCAACTTCGGGTCCACCACCTGGATACCGGTGTAGGCCAGGGGCGAGCCCGCGCCTGAAGGCGGGGGCGCGCCGATGCTTACCACCGCGCCATCCGCCACCCAGACGTTGTTATAGGCGGGGCAGTCATGGAGCACCAGGGTGCTGACTGCTCCGGGCTGATGGCGGCGATACATCCCGGCCATATCCAGGTCCGTCAGGATATCGCCGTTGATGGCCAGAAACGGCTCATCCCGCAAAATCTCCCCCAGTTGCTTGATGGCGCCGCCGGTACCCAAAATGTCCGGCTCAAAGCTCACGCTAAGGAGAAAACTCCAGGGCTCAGAGCGCAAATAATCATGCACCTGATCGGCCAGATGATGGGTGTTCACCGCCACCTGAAAGCAGCCCGCGGCCTCCAACTGGGCCAGCACCACCCCCAACAGGGGCCGGTTCAATATCGGCATCAACGGCTTGGGATAGATAGCGGTAAGCGGCAAAAGCCGCGTCCCCAACCCCGCCGCCAACACGGCGGCTTTCATAAAAGCACCGGGTTTTCAGTTTTTTCTGTAAGAGCATTTGCCATAAATTTCTGCCGATTGCTGATTATTAAATCCCCCTAAATCCAATTCACTTAAGCATTGGCGACTGCTATTCGGATGTAGGGGCGGGGTTTCCCCGCCCAGCCCGTGGCACTCTTTAAATCAGGGCGGGGAGACCCCGCCCCTACAAGTGCTTAAGTGAACAGCATTGCGCCTCAATCCCCCTTTTGCAAAGGGGGACTTTAAGAGGTAATTCCTTATAGTTCCCCCCTTTTTACAAATAGGGGTAGAGGGAATTTTGGAAAACCGAAAACTCATAGCACTATCCGGCAATCCACGCACCAGCAGCCCTGGGGGTCGGCAAGTACGGGGTTGAGGTCAAGTTCCTGGATTTCCGGGTAGTCCACGGCCAACCGGGAGAGCTTGACCATGGTCTCAACCAGGGCGGAGATATTGACCCCGGCCTGGCCCCGGCTGCCTTTGAGGATGGGGTAAATTTTCAGGGTCTGAAGCAGGTCGGTGGCCTGTTCAGGGGTCACCGGCACCAGGGCTCTAGCCACGTCCTTGAGAATTTCCGTGTAAATGCCTCCGGCTCCGGCCACCAGCACCGGCCCGAATTGGGGGTCGCGCTTAAGTCCAATGAGCACCTCTATCCCCTTAACCTGCTTTTGTACCAGGATGCCCGAAAGCTCGCCGGTTGGGGTCCGCGCTTGAAACCGGGCAACCAGGTCCTGATAGGCCTGCCGCAGTTCTGCTGCCGTGGCGATATTGAGCACGACTCCGCCTAAATCGGATTTGTGCAGCCATTGCGGGGAAATAATCTTCAGCACTATCGGGTAGCCCATCTCTGCCGCAACGGCCTCGGCTGCGGCAACGTTGGCGGCCACGACCCCGGGGACCAGGGGGAAATCATAGGCCCGCAAAATTTTTAAGGCCGCCTCCCCCACCAGCACCCCTTGAGACGGCACGGCGACCGGGCGGGACGCGGCAGGCTGGGGCAGGCTGAAATCCTTAGGTGGGCTCTGGGTTAATTGCCGGTAGCGCCAGGCGCCCGCCAGCCCCATGACGGCCTCTTCCATGGAGTCGAAGCAGGCCACATCGGGCTCATTGGCCAGTTCCTCGGCCTGGGACTGCATGGCCGGCGCATCGCCGTAGAACAGAATAGCCAGGGGCTTGTGCTGGGGGTTGTGTTTTTGAACCTCCCGTACGGCCGCGGGGATATTGAGGTCGGCGTGGCGGGGCGAGGCTAAGGCCGGCGCCAACCCCATGGCGCAATCCACGTGTTCGTCCTGGAGCAGCCCCTTGAGGGAGCGCTGGAACACGCCGGTAAAGGAGCCGGTGACCATGCCCAGGGGCCAGAGGTCGACGGGGTTATGGAGCTTATGCCAGGCGATGCGCTCTTCTTCGAGTTTGCGGAGGCGTTCCGGGAACGGAGCCAGTTCCAGGCCGTAGTCTTCGCAGCAATCCGCGGCGATGATCCCGAAGGCGCCGGTGGCGGTCACCACCCCCAGGCGAGGTCCCGCGGGTGGCTGGAAATGGAGAAAGGCCCGGCATACGGCCAGCATTTCAACCGTAGTGCGCACCCTGACGATGCCGGCTGCGGCCAGGGCCAGGTCGACGATGGCATCTTCCCCCACCAGGGAGCCGGTGTGGGACATGGCGGCCTTCGCCCCCGCCACGCTGCGCCCGGTTTTGATGACAATAATAGGCTTGCGGCGTGCGACCCGGCTGGCGGTGGTGAGAAACTGCCGGCCCCGCTTGATACCCTCCAGATGCATGACGATTATCCGGGTCTGGGGATCGTGCTCCAGATATTCCAGGACATCCACCGCGTCCACGTCGGCGGCGTTGCCGATGTCGATGGCCTTGCCCATGCGGTCGATGAAACATGCGGCACTCACCTGGAAGGCGCCGGATTGGGCCACCATGGTGAGGGGCGGTGGGTTTAAGTCCCGGGGCACATCAATGAAAGCCGTGGTAAAGCCCGCGAATGGGTTGAGGATGCCCATGGTGTTGGGTCCCACGACCCGGGCGCCATACTCCCGGGCAATCCGGACGATTTCTGCCTCCAATTCCTTGCCGCGGTCGTCGGCGTCGGCAAACCCCTGGCTGATGACCACCAGCCGCTTAATGCCGTGTTTAACGCATTCCAGCACTGCGGCCACCATGCGTTCCCGGCCCAGGGAAATAACCGCCAGGTCCGGAATTTCAGGTAGATTGGCCACCTTGGGGTACGTCTCATATCCCAGGATTTCCGGGACCTTGGGGTGCACCAGATAGATGTGCCGGGCATAACCGTAACTGAGCAGCATCTCCAGGTTGTTGTAGGCGCCGGGACCGATCTGGCGCGAGGTGCCGATGAGCACCACGGAGCGGGGCTCGAAGAACTGCTGCATAAGGGCTCCTTATAGAGTTAGGACAGCGTGGGCAGCAAACCCTTAAACTTTTGACCGAAGATCACTCTTATACCCGAATTTCCTCAGGATATCGTGACGCCAGGCCCGGCCGGCGTCGTCTTCCACGCCTTTGGGGGAGAAGCCGTCCACCACGCCCAGGATGCCCCGTCCCAGTTCGGTCTGAATCAGGATGACTTCCACCGGATTGGCGGTGGCGCAGAAGATGCGGCAGACCTCGGGGCAGAGTTTGACCGCGTTGAGCACATTGATGGGAAAGGCTTCCTTCATGAGGATATTGAACGTGTGGCCCGCGGCAATGAGGCGGGCGTTCTCCGTGGCCGCGGCTTTAAGTTCCGGATCATTGCCCTCCACCCGGATGAGGCAATCGCCGGAGGCCTCGGAAAAGGCCAGGCCGAACTTGATGCCGGGAGAGGCGCCCACCAGAATTTCGTAAAGGTCTTCCACAGTCTTGATAAAATGGCTCTGGCCCAAAATGAGATTGGCTCCCTCGGGAATGATAATTTTTTCCAGTTTCATTTCCATGGACACACCTCGTCAGCCTGCCCGGAATTCCTTTCCGGCACGGTTTTTTTCTGGTATTATAGTGCTGATAATGAGGGGGGAAAAGGGAAAAAGGCCAAAAGGCAAGTAATTGCTTTATCCTTTTTCGCCCTTTCACCCCACCCTCAATATGTTTACCGAGGAGCGCGACTCATTAAACGGTTATTTCTTGTTGCCGGGCTGCTTTTAATTTTGGCTGCCCCAGCAAAGGCTGAAATCAAGATCGGCCTATATCTTCCTATGACCGGGCCGGCTGCGGCCATGGGCCAGATGGTCTGGGAAGGGGTGCAGGTGGCGCATCAGCTTCAGCCCCAGGTGTTGGGGCAGCCCGTCAGGCTGGTGCTGCTGGATACCCGGAGCGACCGGATCGAAGCGGCCAATGCGGTAAGCCGTCTCATCGAGCAAGACAGAGTGGTGGCCATTATCGGCGAGGTGATCAGCAGCGATACCCTGGCCGGGGTCCCCATCGCCGAGCGGGCCGGGATCCCCAATATCTCGCCCACCGCCACCAGCCCTCTGGTGACGCAGAATCGGAGATTTGCGTTTCGGGCCTGTTTTGAGGACAGCCTCCAAGGGCGGATCGCGGCCCGGTATGCCTGGGAAAATTTGCAGGCCCGAAAGGTGGCCATGGTCATCGACCAGGCCCAGGACTACTGCGTCGGTCTGACCAAGTTTTTCGCGGAGGAATTCAAGCGCCGGGGCGGCCAGATTGTGGGGAGCAGTTATATTCAGACCGGCGATCAGGATTTTAGCGCCCAGATTTCCGCGCTGAAGGCCAACCAGCCTGACCTGATTTATGCGCCCAATTATTATGCCGAAGATGCGATGCTGGCCAAGCAACTTAAGGACCTGGGCGTGAAAACCCCCATCCTCACGGGGGACGGGGCTCAGGTGCCGGAACTCCTCAGCATCGGCGGCCCGGCGGTGGATGGCATGTATTTCACGGCCCACTTCCATCGGCAAGGCACCAATACGGAGACCGGCCGGAAGTTTATGCAGGCCTACGAGTCCACATACCATAAGCCGCTGGATGCCTTTGCGGCCCTGGGCGGGGACAGTTATTTTCTTCTGACGGCTGCGATGAATAAGGCGGGCTCGACAGACGGGGTCAAGGTGGCTGAGGCCCTGGCCGCGACCAAAGACTTTGCCGGGGTCACCGGAACCATCACCATGGGCGCAAACCACAATCCGATCAAGGGCGTGACGATCATTAAGGTGGAGCAGGGGAAGTTTGTTTATCAGACAACGATAAATCCGTAGTGTGAGAAAAAAATGAAGATCAAAGTAATCGTTCATGAGGCGGAAGAAGGCGGATATTGGGCCGAGGTGCCTGCTATTCCCGGTTGCGCCACCCAAGGGGAGACATTTGAGGAATTATTAACAAACCTCTATGAAGCTGTGGAGGGCTGCTTATCTGTTGATGTACAGAATACTGAAACAACTGCTGGCCGAGTGATTGAAATCGCCATATGAAGTCTATTTCCGGCAAGGAGTTTGCCAAAGTTATTGAACAACATGGCTGGATATTGCTGCGGACCAGTGGGAGCCATTACATTTATGGCAAACCGGGAAGTGTCGTGAGGCTGTCGATACCGATTCACGGCAACAAGCCTCTGAAAGTTGGGTTATTAAGACATTTGGCAAATATGGCTGGTCTGAAGGATAGTGACTTAGGGTAAAGACACGGCGAAAAGATCATGTCTCAACCGAAAATTCATGTTCCTTTGAAAGGGATTGAAGACTTCTGCCGCCGGTGGAAGATCAAAGAGTTTTCTTTGTTTGGGTCTGTGTTGCGTGATGATTTCAGGCCAGATAGTGATTTGGATGTGCTGGTGGTCTTCGAACCGGATGGGGGGATCACCTTCGATAATCGTGTTGAGATGCTGGATGAGCTTACCGCAATTTTTGGGCGTGAGGTCGATCTGGTGGATGAGGATTTAATCCGCAATCCCTTTCGGCGTCATGAAATTCTAACGACCAAAGAGGTCGTTTATGCCTCTTAGCCGCAGAGACCCGGCAAATCTCTGGGACATTCTGGAAGCTGCCGAAAAAATCCAACGTTTCTTAAAGAACAAAACCTTTGAGGATTTTCTTAGTGATGACATGCTGCGAGCCGCGGTGGAACGAAACATAGAAATTGTCGGCGAAGCGGCACGCCGCATCTCGGAAGAACTCAAACAGGAGAATCCTGAAATCCCCTGGCGCAAGATCATCGCACAACGCAACGTCTTGATACATGAATATGATGACATTGATTACAAAGAAATCTGGCAGGTGGTCTCTTTCCACCTGCCCCGATTGGTTGACCAGATAAAGCCGTTGATACCGCCACTTCCACCTGAGATAGAAAGTTGATGATTTTCCTCTTTAAGGAGCCAAGCTTAGCTTGGCATCAAATATCGTTCCCAAGTGCGACTTGGGAACGAGGGATTTAAAATAACCTGTGGCTGACAACAAACAACCGAGTCTATTTAATATGATTGAAGCACGCGCAGTACCCATAAACATTGAGGATGAGATACGTAAATCGTATCTGGAGTATGCCCTGAGCGTCATTATCGGGCGGGCCTTGCCGGACGTGCGAGATGGGTTGAAACCGGTGCATCGCCGGATACTGTTTGCCATGAGCGAGGGCGGCAACGACTGGAACCGGCCTTACCGCAAGAGCGCCCGCATCGTCGGTGACGTCATCGGTAAATATCATCCCCACGGCGACACCGCGGTTTATGACGCCATCGTGCGCATGGCCCAGGACTTTTCCCTGCGTTACCCGCTTGTGGACGGCCAGGGCAACTTCGGGTCCATCGATGGCGACGCCCCCGCGGCCATGCGTTACACCGAGGTTCGCCTCACCCGGTTGGCCCACGAGTTGCTCCAGGACCTGGATAAAGACACCGTGGACTTCGTGGGCAACTATGACGGCTCGTTAAAAGAGCCCCTGGTGATGCCCACCCGCCTGCCAAATTTGTTGATCAACGGCTCCTCGGGCATCGCGGTGGGCATGGCCACCAACATCCCGCCTCACAACCTGGACGAAGTCTGTGACGCGCTTTTGGCCACGCTCAATAACCCGGAGATCACTTTAGAAGAACTGATGGCCCTGATCCCGGGGCCGGATTTCCCCACCGCGGGCTTTATTTATGGTGCCGAGGGCATCGCTGAGGCTTACCGCACCGGCCGGGGCCTCATCCGCCTGAGGGCCAGGGTGAACGTGGAGCGCAAAGGCGGCCGGGAGAGCCTAATCATCCGGGAGTTGCCCTACCAGGTGAACAAGGCGCGGCTGATTGAGCGCATCGCCGAATTGGTGAAAGACAAAAAGATGGAAGGCATCTCCGACATCCGGGATGAATCGGACCGGGAAGGCCTCCGGGTGGCGATCATGCTCAAGAAGGACGAGCTGGCCCAACCCATCTTAAACCAATTATATATTCATACCCAGATGCAGGTCACCTTCGGCATCAACCTGGTGGCCATCGTCCACAACAGGCCGGAACTCCTCGGCCTCAAGGATCTGCTGCACCATTTCCTGGAGCACCGCCGGGAAGTGATCATCCGGCGCACCCGCTTTGAATTGAAGCAGGCAGAGGCCCGGGCCCACATTTTAGAGGGCTTCATCATCGCCCTGGACTGGCTGGACCAGGTGATCGACATGATCCGGGCCGCGGCCAACCCGCCTGAGGCTAAACAGCAATTGATGGCCGGCATGTTTATCCTAACGGCAACGCTTGGCGAAACTCTGGAAGACACCCGGAGCCGCTATGCGCTCTCCGAGATTCAGGCCCAGGCCATCTTGGACATGCGCTTACAGCGCCTCACCGGGATGGAGCGCCAGAAGATTATCCAGGAGGCCGAAGCGGTCCGGGCCGCTATCCGGCGCTTTCATCAGATTTTGGAGGATGAGGCCGAAGTCAAGGCCCTCATCGCCGGGGAATTGACCGAACTCAAGGAACGCTACGGCGACGTCCGGCGCACCGAAATCGTGCCCCAGGCTGAGGATATTACCGCCGAAGACCTCATCGCCGATGAGGACATGGTGGTGACCATCAGCAACCGGAGTTACATCAAGCGAACCCCTCTGACCATTTACCGCAGCCAGCGCCGGGGCGGCAAGGGCCGCATGGGTATGATCACCCGGGAGAACGATTTTGTCTCCCAGCTCTATATCGCCTCCACCCATAGTTGTTTTCTGGTGTTCACCAATAAGGGCCGGGTGTTCTGGCTCAAGGTCCACGAAATTCCCATCGGGTCGCCGACGGCGCAAGGCAAGGCCATCGTCAACCTGGTGCAATTGGGAGAAAATGAAAAGTTGGCCACCATCCTGCCGGTGCGGGAATTCACCCCGGGCCCCTCGCTGGTGATGGCCACCCGGCGGGGTATCATCAAGAAAACCGACCTAATGAACTTTCAGCGGCCCCGCAGCGGCGGCATTATCGCCTTAAGCCTGGACCCCGAAGACGAACTTATTGGCGCAGCCCTGAGCGAGCCGGACCAGAGCATCCTTTTGGGCACCCGCTTGGGCAAGATCATCCGCTTCCCGTCGATTGAAGTCCGGGATATGGGCCGTACGGCCCGGGGCGTCAAGGGGATGGACGTGGCCCCGGAAGACGAGGTCGTGGGCATGGAGGTGATCCGTCCCGAGGGCACCATCCTGACGGTGACGGAGCGGGGCTTCGGCAAGCGCACTGATCCGAAGAAATATCCCGAACACCACCGGGGCGGCTTGGGAGTCAAGGGACTTGAGATCACCAAGCGCAACGGCCCCATTATGAGCATCCTCCAGGTGACCGAAGATGATGAAGTCATGCTGGTTACCGATGGCGGGAAAATCTTGCGCCTGCTCGCCCGGGGCATTTCTTTGATCGGCCGGGTCACCCAGGGAGTTAAACTCATGGACCTGGAGCGTGAAGAACGGGTGGTGAGCGTGGCCAAGGTGGCGGAAAAGAGTGATGACAGCGAGCCCGAGCCCGAGGCTGATCTTGGACTCATCTGAGACCAAAGCCATCGCGGTAATCGGCGCGGGCAGTTGGGGCACCACCCTGGCGCAGCTCCTGGCGGAAAAAGGCCAGGACGTCCGCCTGTGGGTCAGAGAGCCCGAGGTCTATGCGGGCTTGAGGCGCGAGCGCATCAACCACACCTTTCTGCCCGGGGTGCGGCTGTCTTCCCGGCTGAACTTCACCCAGGAATATTCGGTTGCACTTAATGGCGCCGGGCTGATTCTCATGGTGGTGCCCTCTCACGGGTTCCGCCAGGTCCTGCGCGATCTCAAGCCGCACTGGCCGCAGGGCGCGATTCTGGCCAGCGCCACCAAGGGCATGGAGATCGACTCGCGCCTTACCATGGAGGGGGTGGTGCGGGAGGAAATGGGCGCGGAGGCGCCTTATGCAGTCCTGGCCGGACCCAGCTTCGCCCGGGAAGTGGCCCAGAAGCAGCCCACCGCGGTGACCATCGCCTCCCGGCAACGAGATATCGCCCACTCCCTCCAGCGGATCTTTTCCGCCCCTTATTTCCGGGTTTACACCTCCCACGATGTCACCGGCGTGGAGTTGGGGGGCGCGCTGAAGAACATCTTTGCCATCGGCACCGGGATTCTTACGGGCATGGGTCTGGGGGATAATCCCCGGGCCGCGCTCATCACCCGAGGGTTGGCCGAAATGGTCCGGTTAGGCTCGCGGCTGGGCGCCAACCCCATGACCCTCACCGGCCTAGCCGGGCTGGGGGACCTGATTCTCACCTGCACCGGCAGCCAGAGCCGCAACTTTCAGGTGGGGGTAAAGTTGGGGCAGGGCGTTACCCTGGATGAGATCCTGGCCGGCATGGCCATGGTGGCCGAAGGCGTAAAGACCTCCCAGGCCGTTTATGCCCTGGCGAAGCGCCTTGGAGTGGAAATGCCGATAGTAACCGCGTCTTACCGAATTCTCTATGAAGGCCTGGCCCCCAAGGAAGCTATCAAAAAGTTGATGGCTCGGGAACTGAAAGATGAAATGGAGGCCATGACCGAAACCTGGTAGGATTTGGCCCTTGTAAACGCACGCCGGAACGGTTTAAGATGAAATCGCCGCCGGCACCATGGCATGAGCGTGCAGGACTATGAAGGCAAACCAGCATCGAGGGAAGCAAGCCACAATGGATTTTGAAGATTTCAAGACCGAGATTCCCTCTTTGGGGAAGGCCAAGGTGCAGTCCCCGATTCGGGAATTTTCCATGATGGACCGGCGTGGCCGGGAGATCAAGAAGGCCTTTGTCCCCGATACGGACAGGGTTCTGGTCCATGACTCCCTGGACTATTGGCAAAGTTTGAATTGCGAAAAACCCCTGACCCTGGAAGTGGCCGGTCCCCGCTCCGACATCTACTTCGATCCTTCCAAGGTCCATTGCGCCGTCGTCACCTGCGGCGGCTTGTGTCCCGGCACTAACGACGTTATCCGGGCCCTGGTTTTGGAACTCTATCATCTTTACGGGGTGCGGCATATTTACGGCGTGCGCTACGGCTTTCAGGGGTTTATTCCCAAGTATGGCCATGATCTGGTTAATCTCGATCCCGAGACGGTGGCCAACATCCATACCTTCGGGGGCACGGTCCTGTCCACTTCCCGGGGACCCCAAGACACGGGTGAGATCGTGGACGCCCTGGACCGCATCAACATCCGCATCCTGTTTCTCATCGGAGGCGACGGGACCCTGAGGGCGGGCTTGGAAATCTGCAAAGAGATCGCCCGCCGGGAACTGCGCATCGGTGTCATTGTCATCCCCAAAACCATTGACAATGACATCCCCCTGGTGAGCCGCTCTTTCGGGTTTGATACCGCGGTGGAGGTGGCCACTGGAGCTATCCATGCGGCCCACACCGAAGCCGTCGGCTCCCCCAACGGCATCGGCCTGGTAAAACTCATGGGCCGCTTTTCCGGTTTCATCGCGGCCAATGCTACCCTGGCTTTGCGAGAGGTCAATTATGTCCTGATCCCCGAGGCGGATTTTGATCTGGAGGGCGAGTGCGGCTTACTTCCCGAGCTGGAATACCGCCTGAAACAGCGGCATCATGCCCTCATCGTGGTGGCCGAGGGGGCCGGGGAAAGGTATTTTACCGAGGAAAACCGGGAACGGGACCCTTCCGGCAACCTTAAGCCCGGCAACATCGGGCACTTTCTCCAGGACGTGATCAAGAATTACTTTAAGCAACGGGATATGGAAATTAACCTGAAGTATATCGACCCCAGTTACTTGATTCGCAGCATGCCGGCCAACTACAATGACCGCATCTACTGCGGCTTTCTGGGGCAAAACGCGGTCCATGCCGGGATGGCAGGGAAGACCGCCATGCTGGTGAGCCGTTGGCACGGCCACTATGTGCATATTCCCATAGAGGCGACGGTGGGCCGGCGGAAAGAGGTGGAGTTGGATTCCCCTCTGTGGCGCAGCGTCATCGAATCCACCGGCCAACCGCCGTTGAAAAACGCCAATGGTAATGATGCCTGTCTGATATAAATTGACGTTGTCAGTCCAGGCGCAGGCTGGAACGCCTGCGCTACCAAATTTTTCATGAGGTACGGTGTCTAAAGTTCTATGCAGACTTCCCTGAGAAAAATATGGCTCCGAAAGTGACCGGCCAAAGCCTTAACGCCGTCCGGTCCCCGGTGTTCCAGTGCCAACAGTGCGGCGACTGCTGCTCCGGCCGGGGCGGCATCTTTGTCAAGCCCAAAGAAGTGGAGGAGATGGCCGCGCTCTTGTCGCTGCCCGTAGAGGAGTTTAGCCGGCTTTACGTGGAGGCCTCGGCCATGGGTCCCCGCCTCACCATAGCCGGCAATGGCTTTTGCGTCTTCATGATGGAGGGCAACCTCTGCCGGGTGCACCCGGTGAAACCCTTCATCTGCGGCCAGTGGCCCTTCCTCCCGATCCTTTTGGTGGAACCGGACGAACTGGAGCACGCCAAGACCGCCTGCCCTGGAATCAACCCGGCTTGCAGCCATGCTGACTTTGTGGATGAGGCGCTGCGGCAAGATTTAACTGAAAAGTGAAAATGACCTCCATAGGGGTGGGTTTCAAACCCGCCCCTACAGTGCGCAAGGACAAGCTATGGCCAACGACTTGCATTATTTCATGTTTTTTGTGGGGCGGCTGTTCCAGGGCGCGGAAATGATGATCAAACATAGCGAGTACATCGAGGCCGATGAAAGTAACTTGATGTATGATTTCGTCGCCGCCCGGGAAGCTACCCGGGACGCTTTGAAAGATGTCCGGGCGTTTCTGGAAAAGGCTTCGGGTAAATCTGAGAGGGATGAAACGCCCTATATGCCGGGGACGCGGTAATTGACGCGTGCGGCGGTAGGTCACTAGTTTGAATCATAAGATGCGGGAATGGTGGGCCATGCCCTACCTACATATCTGTTTTATCGAGAAATGAGGCTATTTCATGGCGTTACGCAAAAGCGGCTTAACCGTTTTTTGGATTTGCATGATCGCAGTTTTATGGCTGGGACCGGCCTTGGCCAGCCCGGAAAAACCTGAAACCCAGGAGCCCTTCGAGCAAGGCTTGAACGCTCTGAGCCAGGGTAACCCTACCCTGGCCGTGGAGAAATTTTCCGCGGCGCTGAACCTTGACCCGGAATTGGTGGAGGCCTATATCAACCGGGGTATTGCCAAAATGAAGCTGGCCCTGTGGGCCGACGCGGTGGGTGATTTCGACAAGGCCCTGGATTTAGCCCCGAATTCCCCTGAGGCCCTCTACAACCGAGGCCTGGCCTACAGCCGCCAGAAGGTGTTCGATAAGGCCCTGGCGGACTACACCCAGGCTTTAAAGTTCGCGCCAAAGGACTGGCAAATTTATTACAATCGGGGCAACACCTACCTGGACCAAGACAAACCTCAGGAGGCCCTCAAAGACTATAACCAGGCCTTGAAACTGCATCCCCAGGGGCCGGAAATTCTATATAACCGGAGTCTGGTCTATTTGGCCCTGGATAAACCGGAACAGGCCCTGGCCGACGCCGATCGCGTGACGGAGCTCAATCCCACCTATGCCCGGGCCTTTATTAGCCGGGGCCGGGCCCTGGAAAAACTGGGCAATAAGTACGAGGCCCTGGCCGCATACCGGCGCTTCCTGAATACCGGCAACCCTGACACGGACGCAGCCTTGCTCCAGCAGGCGCTGGGCCGGATTAAAGCCCTGGAGGCGAGTAAATGATAGTGGCCAGTTATCAGTGGCCAGTGGCCAGTAAAGACGCCCTTAGATGAAAATCATCTTGAATTCGGCAATGCTTTGGCGTTTTCCATGCTTATCACTGACCACTAACCCCTGATCACTGACCACTGGCAACTGCCTATGCCCTACTACATCACCACACCCATTTATTACGTCAATGCCGAGCCTCACATCGGTCACGCCTACACCACCGTGGTGGCCGATGCCCTGGCCCGCTTTCACCGCCTCTTGGGGGAGGAGGTCCGCTTTCAGACCGGCACCGACGAGCACGGCGACAAAGTGATGGATGCCGCGGCCGCGGCGGGGCTGCCGGTCAAAGACTTCGTGGACCAGATCAGCGCCCGTTTCCGCCAGTCCTGGGATGACCTGGACATCAGCTATGACCACTACATCCGGACCACCAACCCCGAGCACATGCGAGTGGTGCAGGAAGTTTTAACCAGGGTGCACGACTCCGGGGATATTTATTTCGGGGAGTACGGCGGGCTCTATTGTTTCGGCTGCGAATGCTTTTACCTGGAGCGCGATCTGGTTAACGGCCTCTGCCCGGACCACAAAGTGGCCCCGACTTTCCTTAAGGAAGAGAACTACTTCTTCCGCATGAGCAAGTACCAGGACTGGCTCATCGACCAGATCAAGAGCCACCCCGACTGGATCAGGCCGGAACGCTACAAAAACGAGATGCTGGCCTTTCTCAAGGAGCCTCTGGAAGATCTGTGCATCTCCCGGCCCAAGAGCCGCATGGATTGGGGCATTACCTTGCCTTTCGATGAGCGCTTTGTCACCTATGTCTGGTTCGACGCCCTGATCAACTACCTTTCAGGTTTGGATTATCCCGGGGGCGAGCTTTTTAAAAAATTCTGGCCCGCCCAGCATCTCATCGCTAAGGACATCCTCAAACCCCATGCCATCTATTGGCCCACCATGCTGAAGGCCATGGGGCTTGAACCCTTCCGGAACCTCAACGTCCACGGCTATTGGCAGATGGCGGCGGGCAAGATGTCCAAGAGCCTGGGGAACGTGGTGGAACCCCGGACCCTGGCCGCCCGTTTCGGCATCGACCAGGTCCGCTATTTCTTCCTGAGGGAGATGGTCTTCGGGCTGGACTCCCACTTCAGCGAAGAAGCCTTGACCACCCGGATCAATGCCGACCTGGCCAACGATCTGGGTAATCTTGTGGCCCGCAGCCTGGGGATGGCCTTCAAATACCGGCAAGGCGTGGTGCCGGCCCCCAACGTGCCTGACGCCATGGATATCGAAGTCGTCACCGCAGTGCAGGCCATGGCCGCGGACTTTATGCGACTCTTTCCGGCCATGGAGTTTACCAAGGCCCTGGCCGGACTGTGGGAATTTATCGGCCTGCTCAACCGCTACATTGTGAGTTCGGCGCCGTGGGAGTTGGCCAAACAGCCCGAGGCCGCGGGGCGCTTGGACACGGTTTTGTATCACCTTTTGGAAGGACTGCGTTGGATCGCGGCGCTGCTGAGGCCCGTGATGCCCGGCAGCGCCCTCAAAATCAGCGAACACCTGTGTTTGGGCCTGGCCCTGTGGGACCACCCTCTGCCCCAGGTGCTCACGTGGGGGAGGCTCGCGCCCGGCAGCCACCTAGCCAAAGGCCCGGCCCTGTTCCCCCGGATAGAGGCGGAGGAGAAATAATGTTTCCGGGGCAGGGGGCGATGGGCTCTTTTGTAAGTGGCCTCTCCCCTCTTCCCCCGACCCCCTCCCCCATAAAAGTGTAGTAAAACGCGTTGTCTGCTCCCTGCCTCCGGCATCGTTATAACCATAGACAAATCTGAAAATTTTTGGCACTATACGGATCATACCAACAGAAGATTGAGAATTCTTAGCGGAAAAAGTTGAAGATTTTCATGGTAACGTTAACATATTAGACGTAATAACTATGAAGCATAAGAAATAATAAAAATGCCTTAGTTTAGAGTTTGCCAATGATGCACCTCTGGGGGATTGCTGCATTAATGGCCTTATTGCTGGTGGGCTGTGCCGGGGCACCGCCGCCACCGCCGCCGCTTGGACCCGTGGCGCCCTTGCCCGCAGTGGGACGCAACCCCCAGGAGATGGCCATAGAACAGGCCCTGGGCGATTTCCATGGCGCTCCTTACCGCTCCGGGGGCAGCACCCCCGCCGGGGTGGATTGTTCAGGATTAGTCCAGGCCTTGTATCAAAAAGCCGGGATTCACCTGCCGCGCACCGTGGCCCAGCAGTACCAGGAGGGCAGGCCGGTGGAGCGCAGCGAGCTGCGTTTCGGCGACGTGGTCTTCTTTAACCGTTACTGCCAGACCCGGGGCCGGGACGTCATGCTCGCCGGGTTTCTCTCTCCGGGCTTTGCTGACGATATCTGCCACGACGGAGTCTACCTGGGCGGCGGCCGCTTCATCCATGCTTCTCCCCGGGGAGTGTTCATCAGCCGCCTGGATGCCGAGGTCTGGCGGGTGTCCTATTGCGGGGCCCGGCGTTATCTGCCCGGCGACAAGTAACTTATACGCAATGACTTAAGTAATTGAACATAAGCCTCTCTGCGTTCTCTGCGCCTCTGCGGTGAAAAATAATTACCGCAGAGACGCTGAGGGCGCCGAGATAGCTATGTCAAGTTATTTATGAAGCTACGCTATAGACTAATTTCATGCCTCTGGAGGCTTTATGCAGCATAACCGGCAACGTTACTTACTGTGGCTGGGCTTGATTCTCGGGGTCGGTTTATGCTTTAATGTTTTCCCGGCCCAGGCACAGCCAGGGTTCTTCAATGATTACACCTTTGGCTTCTATGGGAATACCCGGGAAGAAAGCCGGATGAACCGGGAGGATATCATCGCCCGGGAGGGGTACTGCCCCACCGGCGGCTGCGTCCTGCGCCTGGACAGCGTTGAGGTGAAGCCCAACCGGGCCAAGCGGGGCGACACCCTGCTTTTGAGCACCACCTATACCATTCTGACTCCGGAGCAGGTGGCTCTGCCGGTGGCCATTACCCGGGAGATTTTCTATCATGGAAAATCTCTGGGAAAAACCAAAAGCATTGAATCCCGCCGGGAAAACGGCACCTGGAACCAGGAAATCAATTTCACCCTGCCAGCCAGTTCTGCTCCGGGCATCTATAGGCTGGTTACCCTCATCACCACGGGCTACGGCTCGGCGCAGGATACTACGGACTTTCAGGTGGATTAGCCGTTCGAAGGGTTAAAACGCCATACTCGGCCCTTTGACGCTTAGTTAGCGTACAAGCGCACCTCCAGTCCAGAGGTCCGCCGGCCCGGGGCAGCCGGGTTCGGCCAGATAATGATAGCTATCAAGGCTATAAAAATCCTGAAACCTGGCCATAGACAAGCTATAATTAAAGCA
Source organism: Desulfobaccales bacterium (assembly GCA_041648175.1). Taxonomy (NCBI): domain Bacteria; kingdom Pseudomonadati; phylum Thermodesulfobacteriota; class Desulfobaccia; order Desulfobaccales; species Desulfobaccales bacterium. The sequence continues at coordinate 200,032 of JBAZPO010000005.1, forward strand.
TAACGATTTCGTGGGAAGAAATATTGCCGGGATCAATCAATTACTTGCGGGTTTCCATTACCGACCGCTGCAATCTGCGCTGTTTCTATTGCACCTCATGGGGGGGCTGGCAAAAGCTGGCCTGCGGGGAGATCCTGCGCTACGAAGAGCTGCTGCGCCTGGCCGCAGTGGCCGCGAGCGTCGGCATCCGCAAGGTTCGGGTCACCGGCGGCGAACCCCTGGTGCGCCGAGGCGTAGTTGATTTCATCGGCCGCCTGCACCGGGTTCCCGGGATTGAGGAGGTTTGCCTCACCACCAACGGGGTGCGCCTGGCCGAACTGGCCCCGGCCCTTTATGACACCGGTTTGCGCCATCTCAATCTCAGCCTGGATAGCCTGCGCCGGGACCGTTTCCGGGAGATTACCGGTCATGATCACTTCGGCGACGTGCTGGCCGGCATTGAGCGGGCCGCAGCGCTGGGGTTTGCTCCCATCAAGATCAACTGCGTGGTCTTGAAAGACCTCAATGACGATGAACTCCTGGACTTCGCCCTTCTGACCCGGGAGCACTCCTTCCAGGTGCGTTTCATCGAGTTCATGCCCACGGTGGATGAGGCGCACTGGCGCCGCCATTTCCTGCCCATTGCCGAAGTACGCCGACGGCTGGCCAGGCTGGGCTTTCTTGAGCCCGTCACCTCCCCCGCCACCGCCGGTCCCGCCCGGACCTTTAAGGTGCCGGGATTTAAGGGCGAGTTGGGCTTTATCAGCTCCGTCAGCGATCACCACTGCCCCACCTGCAACCGCCTGCGCCTCACCTCGGCTGGCCGGCTGCGGCCCTGTCTCTTTGCCGCTCCTGAAGTTGACCTGAAGGGGCCGTTGCGCCAAGGGGCCTCCGACGAGATTTTGGCTCGGCTTTTTGAGGAAGCCATCCAGTTAAAAAGCTGCGTCTCTCCCACCCCTGATCTGCCTTCCGCTGCGGCCGGGCGGGCCATGGTGAGCATCGGCGGCTGATTCCCACCGGCATTCCACTTTTTCGCATTTTTCCTTCGCAAAATGATTAACGTTTTCCGTGACCTAAGAGTATATTGTTAAGAGACTATAGAACCTATTTCAAAACCCGTCCCAAGAGGTGGGTTTCTTTCTCAGTGAGGAAAGGTTGTTCGCGCTGGTTTTTAAGTCCCCCTTTTAAAAAAGGGGATTTAGGGGGATTTCAAGACGTTATATAAATCCCCCCTGCCCCCCTTTTCCAAAGGGGGGTGATCATTTCCTTTCAAGCCATTTCAAAGTGAATCCAAAATCGGTTTTGAAATGACTTTTAACATGGGAGCCGCTTGCATGAAGCTGAGTATTGTCATTCCGATTTACAACGAAAAAGAGACGTTGGAGGAGATCTTTCGCCTGGTTCAGGAGACTCCGTACGACAAAGAGATCATCGCGGTGGACGACGCCTCCACCGATGGCAGCCGGGATATTGTGGCCCGCCTCGCCCAACAATACGATAATGTCAAAACCTTTTACCACGAGCGCAATCAGGGCAAGGGCGCGGCCCTGCGCACTGGCTTCGCTCAGGTGACCGGGGATGTGGTCATCATCCAGGACGCCGATTTGGAGTACCGCCCCGTGGATTACCCGTCTTTGCTGGAGCCCATCGAACAGGGAAATGCTGACGTGGTGTACGGCTCTCGGATGGTGGGCGGCCGGCCCCACCGGGTGCTGTTTTTCTGGCATTACATGGGCAACCGGGCGATAACCACCCTCTCCAACATGTTCACCAATTTGAATCTGTCCGACATGGAAGTGGGCTACAAGGTGTTTAAGGCCGAAGTTTTGCAGGGAATACAGATTAAATGTGAACGCTTTGGGGTGGAGCCGGAACTGACTGCCAAGATTGCCAAGAAGCACTGGCGCATCTACGAGGTACCTATCCAATACCACGGCCGGGATTATGCCGCCGGGAAGAAAATCACCTGGCGAGACGGCATCGCCGCAGTCTGTCACATTATCCGGTTCAAATTTTCCGATTGAGGCCTATTTTTCGCCCGTCGCCATATGCGGGGCTGGTCTGATGCTCCAAAAACCAAAATCCCCCCCACCCCCCTTTAAAGGGGGGAACTATACTATGACACCGGCAAAAACGTGGCGGCTCTGGTTGGTGCGGCTGATCCTCGGTCTCTGGGGCCTACAGGTCTTGTGGCTGGCCTGGCATTTCGGGCCGGAGGCGATTGATGTAGTCCAGAGAGTGGCTCGCCAAAACTCGGGGGCGGCCATCCGGCAGGAAGACCCGCTCTACCGGTGGGCCGCGGCGCTTAAGGCCGTCATCCCCGAGCACGCCGCGTATGTCTTCCTGGATGATTACGCCGCGGGCAAAGAAATCCAGGTCCGTTACTACCTGGCGCCCCGGCGCCACATCCTGAAGCCTCCGGATATCCCGGCCAGTTTTCTCTTTTATACGCTGCACCATGAGGACGCTTCCTTCTTGCTCACGCGAGATTCGGCGCAGCCACCGGGACCCGGACTCCAAGCCGTCCGCCATTGTCCAGCGTTTCATCCGGTAAAACTTCCAGGCCCCGGACAGGTCTACCAGGTGAACTCCACGCTTTTGCGCTGGGGCTTTTATGATTGAGACCGTGGTCAATCTGCTGCGGCTGTGCTTAGGGCTGGGAGCGGTCTTTTTCCTGGGTTATGCCTGGCTGAATCTGCTTAACCCTCGCCCTCGGGATTTCTCCTTCGGGGAGCGGGCTGCGTTCAGCTTCGGGGTCGGGTCGCTTAAGCTCACGCTCTGGATGCTGGCCTTAACCTGGTGGGGAGCGCCATTTGGCCTGGGGCTGATTTTAGGGCCGCCCCTGGCCCTGGCCGTCATCTGCCTGCTGACCCCCCGGGGCCGCGCCGCCGTCTCTCAGGACTTTCGAGAATTTCACCTTTCATCCGGGGAAAAGTTGGGGGCATGGGAATGGCTCTTTTTGGGGCTGTTGGGAGTGGTATTTATCTATGCGCTGCTCCGGGCAGCGCTTTATCCCATGTGGGCCTGGGACGCGGTGGCCACCTGGGGCTGCAAGGCCAAAATATTCTATACCAGCCGGGGCCTGGACCTGACCTGCATTGACGCGCACAACTATTACCCCAATCTCATCCCACTTTTGCTGACTTACCTGTATTTCTGCCTGGGGCAGGTGAGTGATGCCCTGGCCAAGGCCGTTTTCCCGCTCTGGGGGGCGCTGCTCCTAACCCTGCTCTACTCCCTGGCCAGGCGCCTGGGTCTGCGCCGGGGCCAGGCCCTGGGGTTGGCGGCGTTCCTGGCATTAAACGGCACCGTCTTCGTTGTGCACCTCTACATCGCCTACGCCGACCTGCCCCTGGCCTTCTACACCCTGGGAGGGGCCGGTCTCCTTTACCTCTGGCTGGCGGACGCCGCGCCTCGGGGCAGCCTGACCCTGGCGGCCTGCTGTCTGGCGGGGATGGCCTGGTGCAAGTATGAGGGTCCGCCCCTGGCCGCCACCCTGCTTTTGGCCGCGGCGCTGACCCTGGCCTGGCTGCGCCCTGAGCACTGGCTCCGCCGGCTCGCTTGCCTGGCCGCGCCCTTGGCAGGGCTCATCGTGGGTTTTCTCCCCTGGCGGCTCTTCGCGTTCCAACAGAAAATTGAAATCGGCTCAGACCATATCCAGAGCTTTTATCCCCACCAGTTAGCCAAAGCCGTATTCTATCTGCTGGCCGGGTTGGCGGAGCCGTTTTATTTCGGATTGCTCTGGCCGGCGCTGGCTTTGGCCCTCATCTGCTCAGGCCCGCGCCTGTGGCGCTCTCCCCGCCTCTTCCTGGTACTCTTTATAGGGGGAAATCTGGCGGCCATCCTCCTGGCCTATGCGGTGGCGCCCACCGCCGCCGCGGAGTTCCCCGCCTATGTCCGGGCCACCCTGGACCGCTTGCTGCTCCACCTCACCCCTGTCGCCGCTCTGTTCTTGGCCCTCAGTCTCTCTGAACAATCCTTGTCGCAGTGAGGCGAAGAGGGTGACGATCTGCCTTTTCGACCAAAAGGTCAATCGCGCTCTTAATCGCTTCCTCTGAGTCTTTAAGATTTGGCCCCTCGTACTCAATTGATACCTTTTCATTTTCTACTACGATTCGCACTTTCGTACGTCTAGTTTGGAGATAAGCCTTGATTGCCGTAGCTAAAACAGTCGACGAGAGCAACGCTGCACCTACAACGCTTAAGATCTGCACCAAGTCTGGATGCGGAATCTCCGGCCGTCCAGTCTGAGGATTTATGTAGCGTTCGTCAACGCTCGGAAGATGTCTGTAGAATTCAGTGTCAACATTACCTATTACGTAGTGACCCTCCATCCGGTATCCATACTCAACACGAATCTCGTCGGACATTTCCACCCTCCATTCTTTTGCCATATAATATTGCAATATTGACAAATTATACTTCTGCTCGGAACCATTTTATATAAACTATTAATTATAGGAGTTCAATTTTTATTTTTTATAAGAATTTTAAAATACTATAAGAAACTGGATACTGAAACCGGCGGATAATTCGGGGGGCCCATCCCCCCCTTTTAAGTAGGGTTAAGGAGGATTTTAGCTCTTGCATTTTTCTGACCTATTTCCGTCCCTGGCAAAATATCTCTCCAGGCTCTCCCAGATTCCCACGAACCTCAAATTTAGGCCCCAAAAACTGCTCAATGGCCCAGACGTTGGTGAGCAGATGCGAGGTAACGGCTTCCGTGGTGAAGGTGGAGGGTCCCCGGGCCAGGGCGAGGTAGAGGAGAATCTGGTCCGCCAGGTGGCGGTCAAGTGCGGCGCGGCTTTTTAAAAAGACCAGGTAGGCCTCGACCACCTCGTCCGCCACCTGCTCCGCGGGTTTGCCCCTAGCCCCCAAGGCGCTGAACCCGGCCCGGGGACCCCACAGGAAGACGAAGCTGCCGGGGTCCTGGCCGCTTGCCGGGATAATCTCCACCGGCACCGTTTCCTGGAGGCGGGCCGTGAGTCTGGCTGCCTGCCGCCGGGCCACATGTTCAGGCAATTTAGAGGCCGCGGACAAGGCCCGTAACGCGGGCGGGGCAGCAGGGGTCCGCCACTCGACGCCGGTGAGGGTACGGACCGGCGTAATATGCACGTGCACCTCGCCGCCGCCTTTGGGGTACCAGCCCCAGCGCTCCAGGGAAAGCTCTGCCGTTGCTCCCAGCCCAGCCAGGGCCGGCAGAAAGACATGGCTGAGGTAATGGACCGGGGGGCTCCAGGGCACATGGGTGCCCCCTTTGAGGATGATGGTGGTGGGCGCTCCGGCCATAAGGAGAGGCGGCAGCAGGGCCTGGGCAATGAGGCTGACGGCCCCGGCGCTGCCGGTCTTTGCCGCGACATCAAAAAGATAGTGGCCGGCTTTAAGGACACGGGGCTTGAAGGTAAGCGCCTGGCTGTCGAGGTGGGCCTCGGTAACCTCCGCCTGGCAGACGCGGGCCAGGGCCTGGACTGCGGTAAGGTGCTGGGGCCTAAGTCCCGGCTTGGGGCGACCGGCCCGGATGCGTTCGATCCGGACCGGGACCCCCGTTACCGCCGACAGAGAAAGGGCGGTGCGGAGAATCTGCCCGCCCCCTTCCCCGTAAGAACCATCCAGATGCAGCATCGTGGCTGCCTTACAGGTTGATCGTCGAATCCAACATCATGATCGGCTTCACGAGGTGACTTATAGGCGTTGCCAAAAGTTTTTTCCGCAATGGGAAAATCCTAAATCCCCTCTACCCCCCTTTGTAAAGGGGGGAACTATTAGGAATTACTTCTAAAGTCCACCTTTTTAAAGGGGGGATTTAGGGGGATTTAATGCCGGCGGCATGGATTTATGGCAAACGCTATAACCTGCCTCAATCCAGGATGAAGATAACTTCCAGCTTCACCCGGTAGGTGTTGATCTTGTTATCTTTGACCGAAACCCGCTGCTCCACGACCCGCAGGCCGGTTATACCCCGGAGGGTGCTGGCGGCGCGGGCGAAACCTACTTGCACCGCATCATCAAAGCTCTTGGGGGATTCGGCGATAATATGAGTTACCCTGGCAACATTGGTTCCTGACATGGCTCATACCTCCTTAAGGATGTTCCGGCCGCTTTTTGCCGGTTCGGCGTCCCGCCTCTGCCGGATGCCGATGCTATAAACGTAAGGCCGTTTATTGGCAATGCAAGGTCAAAGGAGTGTGAAAACCGTTTTTGGTTTTTGGTAAAGATAGAATATAAGGTTTGGCGCAGTGATATTTATTAATAAGCAATAATGGAAAGTTTAATAAAGACCTAAGATGTCAGGACTCAAAATGTTTCTTGCCTTTCACGAAAAACGAAAAACCAAGAACGAAGAACGGTTTTATTACTTGCGGTACGAGATGGGGTCGGGGACACCCGCCGCGGCAAAGCCTTTGAGACGCAGGCGGCAAGAGGAGCACTGGCCGCAGGCCCGAACGTCGTCCTGGTAGCACGACCAGGTGAGGTCCAGGGGCGCGCCCAATTCCAGGCCCAGGCGCACGATGCCGGCCTTGTCCAGGTCGATCAGGGGGGTGTGGATGCGGATATGGGTTTCGGGCCGGGTGCCTAACTCAATGACGCGCTCAACAGCCTCAAAATACTCGGGCCGACAGTCGGGATATCCGGGATTATCCAGCACATTGGCGCCAATGAACACCGCGGCAGCCCCCAAGACTTCGGCCCAAGCCACCGCTGCGGCCAAAAGATTGGTATTGCGGAACGGCACGTAGGTAGAGGGGATACCCGGAAGTTCCACTGCCTCGGTGGGTACGGCCCGCGCGAAGTCCGTGAGACTGGAGCCGCCGATCATCCCCAGGTAGAGCAGATCGACCTCCAAGGTGGAGGTTACCTGGTAAAACGCGGCCTGGGCCTGAAAGGCCTGCAACTCCCGGGTGAGGGTGCGCTGGCCATAATTGGCATGAAACAGGGCCAGGTCGAACTCCCGGCGGGCCACCGCCGCGGTTACGCAACTGTCCAGCCCGCCGCTGGCCAGGACCACTGCCGTTTTTCGTTTTTGGTTTTTGGTTTTTGGTGAACTGCTATTAAACATTTTCTTTAATCCTGAGTTTTTGTCGGGGGCTATGGTTTTAATATAAATGTGCTATCAAACGGATCGTCACCTGATCCCTTTACGAGACCAGTGATGCCTTTACGAAAAACTAAAAACCAAAAACGAAAAACGGTTTTTCATACTCCTCTGACCTCCGGCCCCCAGATGTATTTGTGGAGCTGAGGGTTCAAGCGCAAGGGCAGGCCGCTGTCGACAATCCAGGCCGCGGCCTCAGGCAGCGGCACTTTCCCGAATACCGGCGAGATCAGCACGGCCAGCCGCCGGCTCAGATGGTGGCTCCGGATGATCTCCAAGGCCCAAGTGAAATCAAGCCGGTCACTCACCACGAACTTGACTTCATCCCGGGAGGTCAAAAGCTCCAGGTTGCGCCAATCGTTGCGCTCGGTCATGCCGCTCCCCGGACATTTCATATCCAAAATTCGATGCACCCGGGCATCGACTCCGCCGATGGGCACAGACCCGTTGGTCTCCAGGCAGACAGTGAAGCCGGCGGAGAGCATTTCCGCCAGCAGGACCGGCGTCTCGGCCTGGAGCAGGGGTTCGCCGCCCGTAACCAGGGCCAGGCGGTGCGGTTGAGCCAAGGCCGCCTCCACCAGGGACCTCACGCTTAACGGTGAGCCGTTCTCATAAGCATACTGCGTGTCACAAAAACGGCAGCGCAGGTTGCAGCCTGTCAGCCGGATAAAATACGCCGGCAATCCCGCCCGGGTGGATTCACCCATCAGACTGACAAAGGTTTCGCTGACTTCTAGAGCCATAAGGACCGCTTCTCAGAAGAATTTCGGCTAACCGGGCGCCCTGCATGGTTTATCATTATCCACCGGTACCGGTTTGAAAGCAACCATCCCCACCGGCATGTAAAATTCCTGCTCAGGATTTATTATAAAGTATCATGAGCGGCAACTCATTATTTATATAAGATCAACCTTACTCTTAACTTATGGCCATCCATACCTTTTTTCAATTCCCCCTCCTGCGTTTCTTCTATACGACTCTAAGCCAGCAATTGCGCTAAATTTCACATGATTTTTCCGTTGCGTTTACAACTCACCTGCCATAGAATGAGGGGCGTTTCGGGGGAAGAAAAGATCATGAGCACGCCGGGCCCGGCCACTCCAGTGAAGCCCGTGGTCAGTATGCTTTTGGCGCGGGAAGACCTGGGGCCGGCACTGGTTGCGCGACTCGCCGAATATTTCGGGCCGCCGGATTTGGTAGGACCCTGGTGGCCGTTTTACTCTACCGCTTATTACGCTTCGGAAATGGGCCCGAACCTGGGCCGCCGCCTGGTATCCTTCCTGCATTTGGCCGATCCAGCCCGCCTGGCTGCCTGGAAGGTGTTTACTAATGAGCTGGAGCAGACCTTCAGCCTGGGCGAGCGGCGGCCGGCTAACCTGGACCCGGGATACCTGGCCAGAGAACGGTTGGTCCTGGCCACCGGCAAGAATTTCCCTCATCGTATTTACCTGGATCACGGCATTTACGGCGATTTAACGCTGATCTATGACCGCCAGGGCGGCTTTCAGCCCCTGCCCTGGAGCTACCCGGATTATGCCCAGGGGGAGCTGCCGGCGCTGTTGGAAGTGGTGCGCCAAAAATACCTCTGGCAACTCAAGGCGATGGCGGATTGAGACCCCTATATTAAAGTTGCCAGTGGTCAGTGGTCAGAATCAATTGGGCAAAAAAGGAGCGTGGGTCCGGCCCACCGACACAGGCTGGAAACCTGTGCTACCAGTCCTCCTGGAGGATGCGCACCGCGCACCATTTATCCAGGCTGGTACGGCCCCGGAGCCCCACCTCACCGGATTTTTCATGAGATTTTCCTTATTCTCGTTTCCTTTGTTTTCTTTGTAAGAGGTCTAAAATTGATCAAAAGTATGACCGCATTCGGGCGGGGGGAAGTGGAGACCGCCAAGCAGAAGTGGGTGGTGGAATTGAGGAGCGTCAACCACCGCTTCCTGGAGCTGTCCCTGAACCTGCCCCGGCGTTTCTGGGCCCTGGAGGACCGGTTCCGGAAACTTATCAAGGGCCGCCTGTCCCGGGGCCGGGTGGATATGCAGCTTTCCTGGGAATCCCTGGCCGAAACGTCCTTAACCTTGAAGTTGGATAAGGCCATGGTGGCCGAGGTCCGCGGGGTGCTGGAGGACATCCGGCAGATCGGCAGTACCCCCGAGTCCCTGCGGCTGGAACATTTCCTCCATTTTTCGGATCTGATCGTTGCCAAGGAACAGGCCAATCAGGACCTGGAACTGGAAGAGACCTGGGAAGTGGCCTCCCAGGCGGTCAACCAGGCCTTGGATCTCTTAGAGGAGATGCGGGTAACCGAGGGCGCGGCCCTGTCGGCGGATCTGGCGGCCAACCTGGAGGATATCCGCCGGGAAGTGGATAAAATTGGCGTCCAGGCGCCGCTTTTGCCCCAACTCTGGCGGGAGCGGGTCGCGGCTCGCCTGGCGGAACTCTTCCCCGAAGGGGCGCCGGTGGACGAAACCCGTCTGGCTCAAGAGGTGGCGCTCATGGCCGAACGCCGGGACCTGGCCGAAGAGTTGGCCCGTCTGGAAAGCCATCTAGCCCAGTTCCAGCAAACCCTGGGGAGCGACGTGCCGGTGGGGCGCAAGCAGGAATTCTTGCTCCAGGAGATGCTCCGGGAAGCCAACACCATCGGCTCCAAGGCGAACGACCTGATGATTTCTCAGGCGGTGCTGGAAATCAAGGGCTTTTTGGAACGCCTCCGGGAGCAGGTACAGAATATCGAGTAGGGTCAGGTTTCATAAATTGTCTGCAAATATTTTCCCGGGATTAACCAATGACCTTTGAAATTTATTAAGCTGGCCGCTTTACCGATAAATCAGATTAGTTATGCAGGGCCACAGGAGATTAAGGGGGATAATCAGCTATGGATGGGCGCTTAATCAACATCGGTTTCGGCAACACCGTGATTTCGCATCGGGTGGTAGCGGTGGTCATGCCAGGCTCAGCCCCCATGAAACGCCTGCGGGAGCGGGCCACCCAGGCCGACCGCCTCATCGACGCCACCCAGGGCCGCAAGACCCGTTCAATTATTATTACTGACAGCAATCACATTATCCTGTCAGCGGTCCACGCGGAGACCCTCTCCCTGCGCCTCAACGGCCATGGCGTCAGTGCGCGGCCGGAACCGGGGGAAAAGGAACTTTAGGTGGCCGGGGAAATCTTCGTCATAACCGCGCCTTCCGGGACGGGGAAGACGACGCTCTTAAAACCTTTGATGGCCGACGACCCCGGGCTGCGGTTTTCCATTTCCTACACCACCCGCCCGCCGCGCTTAGGCGAAGTTGACGGCAAAGACTATTTCTTTGTCAGCCCTGAGGAATTTGGTCGCTTGCGGGATACGGACGCTCTGGCGGAGTGGGTGGAACAGTTCGGTTACGGGTACGGCACCTCCCGGGACTGGGTTAAGGAGATGGTGGCGTCAGGCGCGGACCTGGTTTTCGACCTGGATTCACGGGGAGCCCGGGCCCTTAAGAAGAATTTTCCCCAAGCCACCCTGATTTTCATCCTGCCTCCCAGCCTTACCGAGCTGGAGCGCCGCCTTAAGGGCCGGGGCAATCTGGACCCCGAGGAACTGGCCCGCCGCCTGGCCAATGGCCGGTCGGAACTCAAAGAAGTTTCCTGGTATGATTACCTGGTGGTCAACGACGACATCCCCACCGCCCTTTATAACCTCAAGGCCATTGTCCAGGCCGCCCGCTGCCGCACCTCGCAACTCTGGCCCCACCTGGCTACCCGCTATCTAAGCCACAACCCCTGATATTTTATAATACCAATCGCAAGCAAACAGGTGGCAACCGGGTATTAGTCTGTCTATTCTTGATCGTCCCGGGTCTTCTGGGGGCTCCCTTTGCTGTGGCAGGCGCTCCGGAGGCAAGGACCGATCCTGCCGTGAAAAAATGGAAAATTCTGCACATTAGGAGCTACCATTCCCCTTGGAAATGGACCGATGAGCAGTTTGGTGGATTTAAAGCCGTTCTATACCCTTCCTGGTTCCGGGGCTCACCCTTCGCCGTGGAGGATGAAGACCGCCCAGAAAAAGGGTTGAGGGTATTTGGCCTTGATGGCCCGGCGGGCCAGCTGCATAGCCTCCAGACGGGATTTGCCGTCTTTCAGGTGCCCGTAAAACAGGGTCATGTACTCCACTGCCGCGTCGGAAGCCACTTCCCAGAGGCTCACCACCACGCTCTGGGCCCCGGCGTGTTGGAAGGCCCGGGCGAAGTTGGCCACCCCTTCCCCTTCCATGACCTTCCCCCGGCCGGTGACGCAGGCGGATAGGACCACCATCTGGGCCTTGAGCTTCAGGCCCAACACCTTGCTCAGGGTAAAAAAGCCGTTGTCCCCGGCCTGGTTGCCCACCTGGCCCAGGAGAATGAAGGGCTCCTTTATCCCCTGGACCTTGCCGGGGAGGTCGGCGTGGGTGGCGAAGTGGAGGTAACGGTAGTCCTGCAAAGGAGATTTTTTCAAAAAGGTCTCGTTGGCTTGGAGGTTTAGGAGGACATCGGGGGGAGAGGGCTTAACCCCCAGGAGCCCGGCAATGGCCCGGACCTCTCCTTCCGTTTCCTGGAGAGGCGGGTAAACCAGTTCCTTCCCTTTGTCACTGCCCCGGGTGGTCTTGCCCCACTCCTGACTGGTGGCCAGGGCGGTGAAGGCCGCCTTCGCCAGCCTTCCCGTCTCCCCGGCGGCGGGTTTCGCCCCGGGCGGGGAAGCCAGGCAGCGTTCGTCTTGGTCGCAGAACACCGGGTTCCCTAGGGCGAAGAGGAGGCGGCTGGCCGGCTCTTCCTTCAGGCGCCGCTTCAGGGCCAGGACCGCGGCGGACTGGTAGTAGGTCAGGGGATATTTATCCCCTACGAAAACGCTGTCCGATAGGCCCTGCCCCTGCTTTAGAACCAGGGCCTCGAAGGGCAGCAGCCCCAAAATGCCGTCCGGGACAATAATTACCCGGTCCGTCGCTTTGATTTCCGGCATCACCCCGGCCAGGAGCAGGTCATAGAGGTGCTTGGCCTGAGGCAGGGAGAAGCCTTCAGGCTGGAGGTTGATAAAGGGCTCCATGAAGTTCTTGACCTTCCCTTCCAGCTTCTCCCGGCCCAGGGGAATCCTCACCACCTTTTTGACTCCGCCCCGGCGCACCACCATGACGTAGCCGGCCGTCTCCCCCAGGGCATACTCCAGGAGGACTTCGTTCTCTTTCAGGGGTAGGTCCTGGGCGGGCACCGGCTCAGGGTAGTGGAGCGCGGCATAAAGGGGATAGTTCTGGCGTAATTTCTTAATCAGGGCCTGAAGTTCGCCGGTGAGGCGGGCCTTTTTTTCCTGCACCACTTTAATGGCCAACTCCCCGCCCTTGAAGGCCTTCTCCCACTGGGCCTCAAGCGCAGCCAGCCGGTTCAGGAGGCTCTCTTCCTGCTGACGTAGTTCGGGCGGAATTTCTATCCGGGTTTCTCGCCGGGCCGCCGCGGCCAGGGTTTCCAGGAGCATCCGGCTCTTGGTGGACTCGGCGAAGTAGAAGGCCGCCGCGCCGGCGGAGGGGCCATATTCCTTCAAGGCCGGGGGCAGAGCCTCCTGTTTCAGGGCCATCTCTCCCAGGACGCTTACCAGCCCCCGGTAGGCCTGGATATATCCTCCAACCGGACCGGCCTGGAAGAAGCCGGACTTCTCCCCGAACGCTCGGCGGCGCAACCCCTCTACCTCTTGCACCGCCCGATGCAATGCCAGAGACGCCTCTCGTGAGCGCCCCAACCCCGCCAGGGCCATGCCGTGCTGGGTATAGTATTGCACCCGGTAATCGGGGCTGGCCCGCCAGGAAGGGGGGGGCAGGTCCTGGAGCAGCTTCAGGGCTTCCTCCGAGTGTGCCTGGGCCAGGAGGAGATAGACCAGACCAATTGGGGATTTACCTTTGCGGAAACAGGTCTCGGCGGACTGATAGTCTTTCCGGGCCAGATGCAGACTTCCCAGGTTGTTGAGGCTTTGGGTGGTTCCGGGGTGCTCCGGGCCCAGGGCCTTTTCCTTGATTTTGAGAGCTCGCGCGTGCAGAGGCAGGGCCGGCTCATACGCGCCCATGTCCTTATACAGCGTGGCCAGATTGTTGAGGCAGCCGGCGGTGTCGGGATGCTCCGGGCCTAAAGCTTTTTCCCTGATCTTCAGGGCCCGCTGGTACAGGGGCAGGGCCTGCTCATAGGTCCCCATGAAATGATACAGCATCGCCAGGTTGTTGAGGCTGGTGGCGGTGTTGGGGTGTTCCGGACCCAGGGCCTTTTCCCATATCTTGTTGGTCCTCTGGTACAGGGGTAGCGCCTTCTGATATAAGCCCATCTCGCGATATAACCCGGCCAGGTTGATGAGGCCGACGGCGGTGTCAGGGTGCTCCGGGCCCAGGGCCTTCTCCCTGATCTTGAGGGACCGCTGGTACAGGGGCAGGGCCTGCTCATAGGCGCCCTGCTCCTCATGCAGCACGGCCAGGTTGTTGAGGCTGACGGCGGTGCCGGGGTGCTCCGGGCCTAAGGTTTTCTCCCTGATCTTCAGGGCCCGCTGGTACAGGGGCAGGGCTTGCTCATAGGCGCCCATGTCATCGAACAGCATTGCCAGGTTGTTGAGGCAGGTGGCGGTGTCAGGGTGTTCCGGGCCTAAGGCCTTTTCCCAGATCTTGAGGGACCGCTGGGCCAGAGGCAGGGCCTCCTGGTAGCGGCCGGCCTGATAGAACTCTACCACTTGCTGGTTTAAGGCGTAGGCCTCCTCCAGAGGGTCGTCCGCGCCCTGCGCCGGGGCGGCCAGGATTACTATCAGCAAAAACACCAACCACATCAGCCGGCCCCGTGGCATGACAGACCTCCCGTAACCATGGCCCTGCGGCCAACTTAATCGAACCGGGATATCTTTAGATATCCACATGGGCCATGGGGACTTTCTGCAGCATTATAACTATTCCCCTTCTGGAAATTCCTTAGTTCTGATGGCCTGGCCGCCGATTTTTTTAGTCCCGGCGGCGGCGGGCGGCTGCTGAATGCCCCGGGTTTTGGGGGCCCGCTTCTTCATTTGTATTTCTTGTTCTTTCAACTTCTCTTGTTTCAGTTTCTCTTCTTCTTGGCCGCCGGCTGTCACCGGCGATTTTTTCGGCTCCTTTTGCGGTTCGGCGCTTTGGGCCAGGAGCACGGCTCCGGGTTTAATGGTTTCATGAGCAACCGCCTGGACCTGCAGGGGTATTAGCAGACTCATAACCGAAGTTAACCCCAGTGCGACCATAAATAAAATCTTTACGACTCGGCACATAAATCTTTTCTCCTTTGAATTTTGCCCCTTTGAAACCAGATCAGCAATCCCTATTTGTTGCTGAAAGCTTTCTTTATGGTCTTAGATATCAGCGGGATGGCGAGGCTGCCATTACTAAAATTTTAACCATTTGTTCACCCTACCGATAAAACTTCCAGTCTCGTGAAAGGTTATTTCTTCAGTTATCACATCCCCATCATTGCTAATCTCGTAAATAGCCGCATGATAAGAAGACTTAGCAACAAATCTTCGTTTCTCTAACTTAACACTAAATTCTTTTTGTTGGCTTGGTTCCGAGTTGCCTAAATTCCAGCGCGTTATAATATCGCCTTGTAGTTCCAAGAATAATTGACCCCCCACCCCCAAGAACCATCTGCTGCCATTTAAGCGGGATAAAAAGGTCCTGAACTCGGGATCAGCTTGGGCAAGAGCTATCGAGGTAAATCCCAAAATAAAAGTCAGCAACAAAGCTCCCACTAATTTAGATCTCCATTTCATGGCTTCTCTCTTCAAGGATGTATTTTGATATCAAATTATGCGGCAGTCATAAATACCCAAAGCAAAAAATATTTGTAATCGTTCTGCAATACGTTAAGCAAGGATCATGAGACAGGCTATTAAGATATAAACAGCTTCAATATTCATTTTAATAAACTTCATTAATACTAAGATTTACTTAACCGGTAAGAAAAAGATTCGGCCTTTTTCCTGTCATCAAATTTAATAATCAACGTAAATGTTTTAACTGATTCGGAATGTCCTCCCCCCACGCCATAAAGAATCACCGCGCTTCCAGGAAGACCTGCCCTGTCATTCTCATAATAAAGAGAGGTGGCAATTTTATCATAAATCCAAGTTTCCTTGCCCGCCCCATCGTTTTTAACTATATTTGGTGATCCTAATGTAGAAGCCACGTCTGCCTGCGACATGCCAATGCGAATCTCTTTTCGTCCCTTTATTCCTATGGTCGTTTCCCTTTCTTCGGTAGACCATAGTTCTTGCTGATGTTGTGCTGGCATCATGCAACCGAACAATAGTCCCCCCAAGAGGAGCGCAACCGCAATAACCATCAAAATTATCCCTACATGGCGTACATTCGCAAATTTCATCATGCTCCTCCTGGGTGATTGCTGGAAGGACTACTCATCCCCTATTAATCGCCAATTATTTAGCTCCCGCCTTAATAAGCAGATCTCTTATCTCGCGGTGGCCTTTCTGGGAGGCATAAATCAATGCGGTTCCACCCTTAGTCGTCTTGGCATTGACCTCCGCCCCCTTGGCGAGCAGCGCCTGTACGATCTCGCGATGGCCGTGCGCGGAGGCTCCCATCAACGGAGTTTTACCGTCATTTCCCTTGGCATTGACCTCCGCCCCCTTGGCAAGCAACATCTGCACGATCTCTCGCTGGCCCCTTTCGGAGGCTATCATTAATGCGGTCGCGCCGTTAATCGCCTTGGCATTGACCTCCGCTCCCTTGGCAAGCAACGTCTGCACGATCTCGCGATGACCATCGAATGAGGCTGCCATCAACGCAGTTAACCCGTCAGTTCTCTTGGCATTGACCTCCGCCCCCTTGGCAAGCAACGCTTCCACGATCTCGCGATGGCCATTCAATGAGGCTCCCATTAATGCGGTTTCGCCTTTATCCGTTTTGGCATTGACCTCCGCCCCCTTGGCGATGAAGCTTTTGACCTCGGGCAGATTGCCGAGCGTTGCTGCTTTGATCAAATCATCATTCATTCCAGCCATGGCCGCGGTCGCCCACAGCGCCATGACCGCCATCAACGCTGCCAACATTCTCGCTTTATAGCTTAAGCTGAAAATAGATCGACAGTTGTGGCATGGATGCTTAAATGAAAAACCCATAGTAGTTATCTCCTTTGATCCAAGCTTATGCGGCAGGCTTGGCCACCGCAGTTAAAAAATGGTTTTTGAGACCTCTCTGCCTGGGGAAAATCGCCAAATATTTCTTTTCTTGGAGCTAAAATCGTCTCGACGGCATGATAGCACAACGTTTGCTGTAAAAGTGATTTTTGCTTATACTTTGAATTATAAGCCCCCCGCGAAGTTACTATAACGATAATTTCCCTGGAAAAGGAATTTATTCCAAATAAATCTGACCATACAATAGAGCGACTCACTTGCCAGACCAGAAGTTTATCTGATTATCTGCTGAAATTGCGATATAGTTTGAATATATCAGCCCTTAACATCACTGATAATGATTTCTAAAATAGCTTCTCTTGGCAGTATTGGCCTCCGCCTTTCCTCTGACTTACCACTATCGCTCAGTAATGGCCTGGAGACCTTAATCTCCATAGCAATGAGGTATTGGTGTTCTGAGGGTGTGGTATGCTTAACTTTTTGTAATAATTACTTTTTCGTTGAGAAACTTATGCTATAATACGACCTACTTGACGATGTGGCTAAAAAAGAGACTCTTCTCGGGGTTAAACTAAGGAAGAGAGTTTTTAAACCATTTTGTAACTGCGGTGGGCAAGGCTGTCGCATAATCTCAGATGAAAGTCAGAATCGTCAAACTGGCTTTGGCGACGGCAGCGAGTACTATAGACGCGACTAGTCCCGCGGCCGCCGGACCTGCGCGGTGCGTTTCCCCAAGATGAATCCGGCTTATTAGATTTTAATTCTTGTTGGCCTGTAGGAAACTGCCATGATCCGCTGCAACCCCAAAGGACTCTGTTCTTGGAATTTCGATATTGCTGGGTGCGGGCACTCCGCAAGTACCGAGCTCAATTGGCTGGGTGAGCAAGGGAACATAACGATTGATGGTGTATATCATGAGGTTCGGAAGCATGGTGTCTTTAGCGGACACTGGACGTTGGAGGCCAATTTAACCCCGGTAGCGAACGCCCAGAAATCCAGTGTTTTCACTCGAACATTCGAGTTGGAGACATCATCCGGAGCGGTCACCCTGCGGGCTCAGTCAGCATTGGGACGCACTATGCTTTTGGAAGGGCCTGGCTTCAACGGGGTGATTGCCCCCGTCCACCCCTTCACACGGCGAACGACAATCACCGGGCAGATTTCTGATTTCCGTACCGCATGCTTTGCATTTTGGCTCACGCTTTTGCTTTGGCGACGAGATGCACAGCACGACCAATCCTGAGGGCAACCATAAAAACTTGATTTAATAAGTACGTTCTTATCTAATTGATGTAATATCCTGCCACTCGCCAATTGCCATCCTTGTCCATCATTGGGGTGACAGTCTCAATTGCTGATTTTTTGTGTTCGAAGGATGAATCAATCTGTATGACAACATATTGACCATCGGGACAACCGGGTAAAGAGGCCGTATAAGTCGTACTCTTAATTTTTCTCGAAATTATTTTACCAAGTGGGTATCGTACAGCCTGCACCATCTGCACCCATTTCCCTTCCGGGACCGCTGTCTTAAAATATTCAGCCGCCTCGTTCCAACTTTCTGCATATTCCCCTTTGTCGACTATGGTAAGCCAGTTTTGTGCAACAGCCAGGGGATCTGCCCCGAAAGCGCCACTCACCAATATCATGGAAACGAGTATAAACCCGGTTAAGACGGTCCTCAACAAATCGATCCCGCCAATTTTAATCGACTCGAAGCCATTGCCATAATCGACTGGGTAATGGGTCTAATTTCCTTATGCCGACTTCTTCATCCCACCCACTTTTCCAAAATTTCGATCTTTCGCCATCTGACTCCGGGCCGCAGAATAATCTTTACAAACCAATGGAAATTTCTTTGGGTCCAGGTCAAACCGCTGATAATACTCTTTAGCAGTTAACCCATGAGCCTTGCGCAAATGGGTCTTCAAGGTCTTCAATTTCTTCCCACATTCCAAACAAACCACATATTTGGCCTTTACGATATCTTTCAAGGGAATTGATGGTTTTTGTACACCGGCCGCTTCTTCAGCTTTTTTAGAAACCGGTTCCTCTAAACTTTCCCCACCTTCCAACGAAGAGAGGACATTGTAGACCTCTCTGATCTCGCCAATCAATTGCTCGGTTGTAAGTTCAGTCATGGAAACGTGGGAAATGACAATTTCAGTTGTTAGTTTGAGAACTTCGCTGGGCATTAGATTATCTCCTTCCTTCTATATGTTGAATACAATAAATATCAGCCTGCATTTTGTAGTGTCAAGAAAAATATTATTTATATCCGATTATATTGTATGGGCGCTCTTAACCGATCTATTTTAATCTTGTTAAAGGATTTTGAACCTTTTCAGTATCACCATATTCATCATGGAATGATCATGAGTAACCCTGCGGGCGTGTTGAGCTGATATTTTCTTTGAAAAGGAGGCATGGAATGTGTGCAAAGGCTGTCCCCTCTTTAAGTATGAGGAATTACGCCAAAAGAGTCTTGCCTGAAAAGTCCCTGGAAGGTTACGTGTGGAAGATAGGGTAGCAGAATGCGGTTGTTGTCGCACTCCGCATCTTTTTTTTTGGCATTTCCGGAAGTTAGGCGGTTCTCAGATCCTAACTGTGTGATTCGAGGTGCCGAGGGGTTGGCCAGCATCTGTCCGGCCGGGGCCATCCTGCCCGATGATAAAGAGAAAGTGCAGGAAATCGAGATCGGGTCCATCATCTTAGCCCCCGGCGCGGACGTCTTCAACCCCCGGGTTCTGGACACTTGCGGTTACGGCGTCAACCCGAACGTGGTCACCAGCCTGGAATACGAACGGATTCTCTCGGCGTCCGGGCCGACCAAGGGGGAGCTCGTGCGTCCCTCAGACGGCAAGCGGCCCAAGAAGATTGCCTGGATTCAGTGCGTCGGGTCCCGGGGTATCCAGCAGGGTTCGGTGCCTTATTGTTCGAGCGCCTGCTGCATGTTCGCCTTGAAGGAAGCCATTGTCACCCGGGAGCGTTTCGATGAGGATATGGAGACGACGCTGTTCTACATGGACATGCGCACGTCGGGCAAAGATTACGAGCTCTTCCTCCAGCGGGCCGTCAACGACTACGGCATCCGCTTGGTGCGGGCCCGTCCCCATACCGTCGAGGCGATCATAGAAGCCGGAACCCCAACGGGTGACCTCCAGATCAGATACCCCTCGGAGGGCGAGAGCTCCTTTGACACAGAGGTCTTCGACATGGTGGTCCTGGCGGCCGGCTTTCGGGTTTCCCAGGAAGCCAAGGCGTTGGCAGAAAAGATCGGCATCGACCTGAACGAGCACAATTTTGCTCAAACAGGCAGCTTCGATCCGGTGGCCACCTCCAAGCCCGGCATCTATGTCTGCGGTATGTTCCAAAGCCCCAAGGATATTCCCGACACCATGGTCCAGGCCAGCGCCGCGGCTGCCAATGCCGCCAAGGACCTGACGCCGCTTAGGATCGTGGCGGCAGCCAAAGATGTGCTGCCTCCGGAGCGCGAGGTTGCGGGTGAAGAGCCGAGAATCGGGGTTTTTGTGTGCGACTGCGGTCTCAATATTGGCGGAGTGGTCAGCGTGGAGGAGGTCGCCGCGAGCGTGGCGGGCCTGCCCCAGGTGGTCGTATCCGAGACCATCGGCCACGGTTGCAGCCGCGAAGCTTTAGAGCATATCCAGGCTGCCATCCGCACGCAGAATCTCAATCGGGTGGTGGTGGGGGCCTGTTCGCCCCGGACCCATGAAGGGCTTTTTCAGGAAACCGTGCGCAAGGCGGGCTTGAATAAGTACCTGGTGGAAATCGCCAACTTGAGGGACCAGGACACCTGGGTCCATCGGGACCGTCCCTTCGATGCCGCGGCCAAGGCAAAAGATTTGATGCGCATGGCCGTCGCGTCGGTGCGCCTGGCCCGGCCGCTCACCGACCAGACTCTGCCGATGAATAAGGATGTCCTGGTGGTGGGCGGCGGTATTGCCGGAATGACGGCAGCGCTCAGACTTGCGGACATGGGCTACAAAATCCACCTGGTGGAACGCTCAAAAGAGTTGGGCGGGGTGGCCAAGAAGCTTCGCACAACGCTCGAAGGCGAAGACGTGCAAGCCTATGTCGCCGACCTCATCAAGAGTACAGAGGGGCACGACCGGATTCAGGTCTGGAAGCAGTCCATGGTGGTGGACCACACGGGGCTCGCCGGGATGTTCAGAACAGGCATCCAGGTGGGGCCCCAGATGTTCTACCGGGAAGTCCGGCACGGCATCACGATCCTGGCCACCGGGGCGCTCCCTAACCGTCCCAATGAATACCTCTTGAGCCGGCATCAGGCGGTGCGGACCCAACTCGATCTCGAGGCAATTCTCTCAGATCATCCCGAGGACGTACAGGTCTGGCAGAAAATTGCCATGATCCAATGCGTCGGGTCCCGGGTGCCGGAGAATCCCAACTGTTCCCGGGTGTGTTGCCCGGCGGCCGTCAAAAACGCTCTGAAGATTAAGGAAATGAATCCTACGGCCCAGATATTCGTGCTCTATCGCGACATGCGCACGCCGGGTTTTGAGGAAGACTATTACCGGAAAGCCCGGGAGCAAGGGGTTATTTTTGTCGCCTATAAACCGGAAGGCAAACCGGTGGTCGAGCCCGAAGGCGGCAAGGTGACGGTGACGTTTAACGACCCGATTCTGGGGCGGGAAGTAAAAATCTCTGCTGACTGTCTGGCGTTAAGCACCGGGATGGTGGCCGACGAGGAGTCAACGGAAGATCTCGGCATGATCTTTCATCTGGCCAGGACTTCGGATGGGTATTTCCTTGAGGATCACATCAAACTCAGGCCCATCGATCTGCCGATCCCGGGGTTCTTTGTGGCCGGCACTGCGCACGCTCCAAAGACCATCCGGGAGACCATCGCTCAGGCCCAGGCTGCCGCAGGGCGAGCCCAGACCTTTCTGGCCCGGGACTGCATCAACCTGGGCGCGGCTGTGGCTCAGGTAAACGGGGAGTTGTGCGCGGCCTGCCTCATGTGCGTGCGGGCTTGCCCCTTCGGCGTGCCGTTCATCAATGAGGAAGGCTACTCGGAGATCGACCCGGCCAAGTGCCACGGCTGCGGCGTCTGCGCGTCGGAATGTCCCGCCAAGGCGATTCAGCTCATGCAGTATGAGGACGATCATATCATGGCGAAATTAGACGGACTTTTGGAAGGGATAATGTGATGGAAAAATTCGAACCGCTCATTGTGGCTTTCTGTTGCCACTATTGTGCTTACACGGCGGCGGACATGGCCGGCAGCATGAGGCTGCGCTATCCTCCCAATGTGAAAATCATCCGCGTGCCCTGCTCGGGGAAGGTGGATGCCATTCACATCATGAAGTCCCTGGAAAAGGGGGCTGACGGGGTATTCGTGGCCGGCTGTCTGGAGGGGGATTGCCACTTCAAAAATGGCAATGTGAGGGCAACCCATCGGGTGGCCTACTTAAAGAAGCTCCTCGATGAGATCGGCATCGAAGGCGAGCGCGTGGCGATGTTCGCGATGTCGGCGGGCATGGGCGAGCGCTTTGCTCAAATCGCCACAGATTTCACCGAGAAGATTCGGCAACTTGGACCAAATCCCGCCAAGGTCGCTCATAAAGATCTGCGGGCCGCAGGTTGACTCGCCAGGAACAGGAGACTGAGCCAAGATGATTACTGCTGAACGAAAACCTATGGAAGAGCTTATCCAATGCGTTAAGCCGTACCGCAGCATTCTGCTGGCCGGCTGTAACGAGTGCGTCACGGTGTGCGCCGCGGGAGGCCGCAAGGAGGTCGGGGTGCTGGCTTCCGCGCTCAAGATGCATTTTATGAAGGCGGGCCAGCCATTAGAAATCCAGGAGATCACGCTGGAAAGACAGTGCGACCCCGAGTATGTCGAGCAACTGATATCGAACATCGACCAAGTGGACGCAGTGCTCTCCATGGCCTGCGGCTGCGGCGTGCAGGAAGTTGCCCGGCGCTTTCATAATAAGCCGGTTTTTCCGGCCTTGAACACCAAGTTCATGGGCGCCTCCGAGTGTCAGGGGGTCTGGTCCGAGCGCTGCCAGGGCTGCGGCGACTGCGTCCTGGGATCGACCGGCGGGGTCTGCCCCGTGGCGCGGTGCTCGAAGCAGCTCTTTAATGGCCCGTGCGGCGGCTCCACCAATGGCAAGTGCGAAGTGGACCCGAACGTCGACTGCGCCTGGCAGCTCATTTGGGACCGCCTCAAAGCGCTGGGGATGACGGAAAGGTACGAAGAGAACCTGCCGGCCAAAGACTGGCGTCCGGGAAGGGGAGCGGGACCGCGGAAAATCATCAGAGGGGATATGGCGCTATGAAAACGGCAAGCACTCTGGAACAAATACTGGCATCAGGAGACCTGGCGGTTACCTCCGAGTGCGGGCCGCCCCGGGGCACCTCAGCACAAAAAGTTCGGGAAAAGGCCGAATTGCTCCGTGGTTATGTGGACGGGGTCAATGTTACCGACAACCAGACGGCCATGGTTAGAATGTCCAGCCTGGCGGCCTGCATTATTCTGAAGCAGATGGGGCTCAACCCTATCCTCCAGATGGTTACCCGGGACCGTAACCGGTTGGCGATGCAAAGCGACATTCTGGGGGCCTATGCCCATGGCATCGACACCATGCTCTGCCTATCCGGCGATCATCCCCACTTCGGCGACCATCCCATGGCCGCCACGGTGCACGACATCGACTCGATCCAGATGATCCAGATGGTGAGGCAGATGCGGGATGAAGGGCTGTTCCAGGGTGGGGAAAAAATCGATGGCCCTCCCAAAATGTTTATCGGCGCCGCGGCTAATCCCTTCGCCGACCCCTTTGAGCTGCGGGTGGCCCGCCTGGCGAAGAAATCGAACGCCGGGGTCGATTTCATCCAGACCCAGTGCATCTACAACCTGGATAAATTTGAAAAGTGGATGGAAGGGGTGCGGGATCGTGGCCTGCATGAGAAAGTTCATATCCTGGCAGGCATTACGCCCATGAAGTCGGTGGGCATGGCGCGCTATATGAAGAAGAAGGTGCCGGGGATGGATGTGCCGGATGAGGTGGTGAAGCGCATGGGCGGCGTCCCCAAGGACAAGCAGGCGGACGAGGGCATTACGATTTGTAATAGAATCCATCGAGCG